>CAYVRW010000072.1:0-12492 GCA_964453575.1 uncultured Coxiellaceae bacterium
ATGATATATTGGCCATTTTTGTAGTAAAATGCAACTTCATAATTACATTTTGTAGCAGGCTATGGAACATTTTTTTCGAATACTAAAAAGATTTTTTATTACTGGCGCTATTTTCTTTAGCATTATTTTTATCGGATTTCTTTATTACATTGAATTTCAACTACCCGATATCAATGCCTTAAACACGGTACAACTGCAAGTCCCATTACAAGTTTTCACCCATGATGGCAAACTTATTGCTGAATACGGAGAAAAAAGACGTATTCCATTGCCTTTTGATCAAATTCCAAAGCAACTCATTGATGCAGTACTTGCCACCGAAGACCAACGTTATTTTCAACACCCAGGAATAGATATCCCAGGTTTAGCAAGAGCAGGTATTAAACTTGTCTTGACCGGCAGAAAAGAACAAGGCGGCAGCACGATCACCATGCAAGTGGCCCGCAGTTTTTATTTAACAAGACATAAAACCTTTGGCCGAAAACTTCGTGAAATTTTACTTGCTCTAAAAATAGATCATCAACTGAGCAAACAAAAAATTATTGAACTGTACCTTAATAAAATATTTTTAGGTGCACGTGCATACGGTGTTGAAGCTGCTGCGGAAGTGTATTATGGAAAACCACTGAACCAACTTAGCCTTGATCAATATGCGATGCTGGCCGGTTTACCTAAAGCTCCTTCAGCACTCAATCCCTTAACTAATCCCGATGCGGCAAAAAAACGCCGTGATCATGTGTTAGGCCGCATGTATGAATTAAGTCTTATTAATGAAGTCGACTATAAAAAAGCATTAGCTACTCCCTTAAATGCACATTATCATGACCTGCAAACTGAAGTTAAAGCACCTTACGTCGGTGAACTTGTTAGACGACAATTGCAAGAAATGTACGGTGACCAAGTTTATACGGATGGTTTTAAAGTCTATACCAGCATTGATAGCCATATGCAACACAATGCAAATCTCGCCGTACGTAATAATTTGATTGCTTACGATCAGCGTCACGGCTATCGGGGGCCTGAGAAAAACCTAGGTACACCCAGTTTAGATCACATGCAAATCTGGGAACAAGAACTTGCCATGATCCCAGTCCTTAATGACTTAGAACCTGCAGCAGTCATTGATATTATGCCTAAGAGCATTACCGTACTTCGTGCGAATGGCGCCTTGGTTAACATTCCATGGCAAGGATTGTCTTGGGCGCGCAAACAAATCAATGAAGATTATTTAGGCCGTATGCCGAGTAATGCTGAAGACATTGTTCGTCTGGGTGATGTGGTGCGTATCATGCAAACAGCTCAAGGCGGTTTACGTTTAGCACAAATTCCTGCGGCAGAAGCTGGCATTGTCGCCTTAAACCCCACCAATGGTGCCATTTTAGCGCTAGTGGGTGGTTTTGATTATAATAGCAGTAAATTTAACCGTATCACTAATGCCAATCGTCAACCGGGTTCTAGCTTTAAACCTTTTGTGTATTCTGCAGCTTTAGAAAAAGGTTATACCTTAGCTACCATTATCAATGACGCTCCCGTTGTCATTGAAAATCCAAATGACAACAGTTTATGGCGTCCGCAAAATGATACCCATAAATTTTACGGCCCTACTCGAATACGTGATGCGCTCACCCTTTCGCGTAACTTAGTTTCTATCCGTTTATTAGATTTAATTGGTATTTCATATACCATCAAATATGCAGAACGTTTTGGTTTTGCCAAAAATCAATTGCCTGCTGGTTTATCACTTGCCTTAGGGACTGCACTTGTTACGCCACTACAAATGGCTTCGGCGTATGCTACCTTTGCAAACAGTGGTTTTAAAATCATACCTTTTGCGATTGAACAAATTCGTAACTCGCAAGATCAAATCATCTATGAAGCAAAGCCGCTGATGTCATGCCCTACATGCGCCATTGATGAAGATCCCGCACAACAAAAAACGCATGCACCACGCGTTATTTCCGCACAAAATGCTTTCCTTATTACCTCTGCTCTGCATGATGCGCTACAACATGGTGCGCTAGCCCAAGCACGTACCTTGCAACGCAGGGATTTATCAGGAAAAACCGGTACCACACAAAATCAAGTGGATGCATGGTTTGCGGGTTATAGCACCGAATTAGTCGCCATTTCCTGGGTGGGTTACGACCAACAGCAACGGTCACTCCATGAATACGGCGCGCAAGCAGCGCTGCCTATGTGGATTGAGTTCATGCAAGCTGCCTTAAAAGATCAACCTGAACGTCCCATGGATGAACCAGCCGGTATTGTCAGTGTGAAGATTGATCCTATGACTGGCAAACGTACTGCTATAAACGACCCCGTGGCTAAATTTGAATATTTCATGACGCCTTATGTTCCAGATGAAGATCAGGCTGTGGTGTCGCAAGATAACACTGCGCCACCAGCGGAAGGTGATTCAGCGGGTGGCGGGGTTTATTAAACATAGGCTTATTTAATTAACGAAATTGCTTTGCTAGGAGGTATAGAAGGAGTTACAGCAACAGCCCCATAGCCTTGGCCATTCATATATGAGCAATACCAAAAATCCCACATATCTTCGGGTCCTTCAAATAACCTTAAGCCCTTAACAGCTTCTAATGCTTGTGCACGAGCATCCTTTTCATCATTAGCATTTGGAATGTCCAACATAAACACCCAGTCATTATTTGTGTCAAAATTATTTGAGTTTATCCACGCTTCCCAACCATTTTCGCTATTTTTCTTTTGTTTAATGATATCAAAACTTGTAGCTTGTATGGTACTTACAGAAGGGCATTTTTCTGGTTTTGGGATCATAGCATGAACAACGCTAGACATACCAAACAGGATGGTTAATATGGCAGTCATCTTTTTTAATTTCATAAAATATTCCTTTATGCGAAAAATATCTGAGAAGTAAGTCTAAGCCAGCCTGTCAATTAAATCAATTATTGCCTGATGCCTGCAAAATCTTTCCTGAGCTGGTGAAGTCGAGTTTATTAATATTTTTGTTACGAGCACGATATCATTTGTCTTGCCAATGTATTAAAGCTTGTCTCAATATCCCTGCATTATAACCATCTCATGGACATTATAAGGGGATATAACAGCCAATTCTTGGCTAAAATACAAGGTTAAAATAGCCAAGTTTTGGCAAAAATAAGGGGTAAAATTAAAATATACCATAATAATCAATATGATAAGGAAAGAGATGTCCGCAGAAGGTGATTCAGCAAAGTATGAGGTTTATTAAACACATCACATCCATGAATTCTTCAAAATACAAAACAAATGAATTCACCTCAGCATAGCTTTTGGTATAAAATTAAAAGCAGCAACAAACAGAGGCACTCATGACAAAATTAGATAAAATAAGTAAGCTATTAGAAGGTTTTAGCTCAGTTATTTGTTTGTATCCCAAAGAAAGCGAACGCAAACTAACAGTCCCAACCGTTTCTATTAATTCAGCGTTGAACAATGATTGGCGAAAAATTGGTAATGATATGTGGTATAGCTTCCACACAATAGAATCACAGGAACCAGAAATAAAACATCGCAATTCTAACGTATATTAGCCCAACTTTCAATGTCGTCATTTGCCTTTTTTTCGCAATAACAAATCACATTACATCTTTAATCCAACCGAAACTTGTTTTTCATATGCTGTTTTTAACTTTACTAGAATTTTATTCATATTTTCTAACGAGGGAAGTTTGACTTCATTTCCATAAGGATCATATGCCTCTAATACTATACGTTTATCATGTTTTTTATCTTTAGTTGCACTTGTATTTGTATCTATTGATTCAATAATTCTTTCAGCTAATTCTATCGCATTAACATGATTATAATTTTCTAATAATAAAGCGTTTTGTTGAATTAAAAAATCAACCACATCTACTCGACCATATCTCACTGCTATGTGCAACGCTGTTCCATTATTATAATTACATTGTTTGTTGATATCGGCACCTTTTGATAATAAATATTTCATAAATTCAATATTACCTTGTGATGCTGCAACCACAAGAGGCACTCGAATAAAACGATTATAATCGACCGCTTGCAACGCTCGAAATGGTTTTTTTCATGAACGATAATATAAATATAGATCGAGAATTAATCAATGATAGCATCATCAACCGACTTTAAAACTTCATCTACAAAAAAAGACATTTTTGTATGGTTATTTATTGCGTAAAGGCTTATAATCTTACTATGATCTTACTAAAAGCAAGGATTTTTCATGGAAACAACCCATTTATCAAGTAAAGGCCAGATTATTATTCCCCAGAGCATCAGAAAAGCTCACAAATGGCAGCCTGGTCTCGAGTTTAATGTCATTGATACTGAACAAGGTGTTTTGTTAACACCACGGTTACCGTTTAAATCCACTTCTGTAGAAGAGGTTCTTGGTTGTGTCAAATATACTGGAGCAAAAAAATCGCTTAAAGACATGGAAGAAGGAATAGCTAAAGGAGCAAAAATACAAAAATGATTGGCATAGATACTAACATACTAGTCAGATTTTTCACGAATGATGATAAAGCACAGGCGCAATATGCCGCAAAGTTAATCGAGAATAATGTGATATTTATTTCTAAAACTGTTTTATTAGAAACAGAATGGGTATTACGTTACAGTTATGAACTTAGTCCTGCGGTTATCTATAAAGCATTTGAAAATTTATTGGGATTACCTCGCATTACGGTGGAAGATCCCGCATGTATCATCAAAGCTATGCAGTGGTTTAATCATGGCTTAGATTTTGCAGATGCTATACACCTTGCCTCATCAAACCAAGTAACAAACAAATTTGCAACTTTAGACAAGATTTTTATAAAAAAAGCCAAACAAATTCACATCGATTTAATCACTAAAGAATGAAATGGAAGAAGATCGGTGTCCCGTAAAACACTTTTTATTTGTCCGGATCACTGAATTTTCGCTATTCTTAGCATCTGCAGATTGATTTTTTATTACCCTTAAGATCATTTGATGCTTCGATGTCTTCTTCATTTAACCGAATATCGATCCCTGCTGCTTTAAAAAAATTACTTCTTGGATATGGTAATAGCACGTCATATTCGGTAATGATATTTAGGAGCGGAGGGATTAAAACTTTTGTCGCTTCATCAATTCGATCAAAGCATCTTTTTTGATAGATGCTGGTTAGTTTTTTTAATTTATCCAAATAAATTTTAGTTGTATTATACAAATCTATGTCAGATGGTTTTGGATGTTTATCCATTTTTAATTGAGTGTCTAATTGTTTGCAAAGATAATGAAATAATATCAATATAGCAGGATCACGTTGATCTCGCTGTTTAAGAGACTCAATTAATTTTGGAGGATCCCGAAAAAGGGCTCCATGATCTAACAATAAAATCGCCATAGGGATATTAAAGCTTTTAATTGCAATATCTAGCGCGGTATTTCCATCATGATTTTGCAGTTCCAGCTTTGCTTTGGCATTCACAATCAGTTCATGAACCATTCCTTGAAAATCACATTCAACAGCAAGCATAAGCGCGGTGCGACCCGACAAATCTTGAATATCGGGATTTGTTTTGCCATTCACAGTCAGTTCGTGAACCATTTCCCTATTGTCAAAGAATGCGGCAACCATGAGCGCGGTGCGACCATATTCATCTTTGCGATTCGCAATGTCTGGGATTGCTTTGATAATCAATTTTATTGCTAATAATTGTTGTTCAGATAATGGTTCAAAACTTCGAGCAGCATCAAATATTACTTGTATCATTTCATCTTCTGATTTCATTAGAGTTCTTCACTTATATTTATAAAATAGTTATGTTATTGTTTGAGGAAAAATTCTAACGTCTATTAGCCCAACTTTCAATGTCGTCATTTGCCTTTTTTTCGCAATAACGTATCACATTACATCTTTAATCCAACCGAAGCTTGTTTTTCATACGCCGTTTTTAACTTTTCTAGAATTATATTCATATTTTCTAACGACGGAAGTTTGACTTGATTTCCATAAGGATCATATTGCTCTAATACTATACGTTTATCATGTTTTTTATCTTTAGTTTCACTCGTATTTGTATCTATTGATTCAATAATTCTTTCAGCTAATTCTATTGCAGTGACATGATTATAATTTTCTAATAATAAAGCGTTTTGTTGAATTAAAAAATCAACCACATCTGCTTGGCCATATCTCACCGCTATATGCAATGCTGTTCCATTATTATAATTACATTGTTTGTTGATATCAGCACCCTTCGATAATAAATATTTCATAAATTCAATATTACCTTGTGATGCTGCAACAACAAGAGGCACTTGAATAAAACGATTATAATCGACATGCGCATCTTGTTTTTCAATCAACCACCTTGCCAAGTTAAAATCATTACGAAAAGCCGCAATACCTAGCAATGTCCAATTGCCACGACCTTCTCGATTTACAGCTAAACCTTTGAGAATTCCAAAAAAATCATCCCACATCAGTGAAGGGCGATAATTATTACGATTGATATAGTATTTTTTAGATGTTTCTTCATACAAAACTTCATCAGTTGCTTCTTTGAATGTTTTTTCAATGTGTTCAATACTGCATCCTTCGAACGCCTCAAGTATTAATGGATTCATTTTTAAATAATGAGTGGGTTTTGGTGCAGTAGCCCAGAAATACAGAGATATAAGTGGAGAAGCTATCCGTAACATATTGAATATCCTTATATTGTTTATAAGCCCCCCGAGGGAGGCTTCCTGACAACTTTATGAAGCGTATTTTGTGCTATTTTTTTAGCAGCCATTTTTTCCTTACTTAAGTTTTTTACAGATTTCCACTCACCATTCTCGAATGAATCGAGTAATGCCTGCTCTTCTGCATCAAGCTTGATTTGTTTCTTTTTCATAGCTACTTTATTGCTATAACACCGCTGGTTACTAACGAAGCTGCCTTGCTAATATTAAATATTGAAGGAGTAATGCTCGAAGCTATATAACCTTTGCTAGTCGTGTATCGACATGCCCAATAAACATCAAAAGGACCTTGAGGCCCTAGTTGAAATTGTAAGGACTTAATAGCTTCTGACGCCTCTGCCCGCGCAGCATTTTCATTATCAGCATTATTAATTTCGACAAAAAACATCCATCTATCATTTGTATCAAAATTGTTTGAACGTATTCCTGCAATCCAATTACCATTTTCCATTTGCACAACATCATCGAAATTTACAGTCTGTATGGCGCTTACAGAAGGACATTTTTCTGGTTCCATTGCATGAATAATGCCAGAGGATGCAAAAATAATAGTTAACATGGCTGTAATCTGTTTTAATTTCACAAAATATTCCCTTTAAATTAACAATGTTTGTAATGATTCATCGGTTATTAATATAGCTGTACTTACTATTGCTCATATAAGAATTTTATTCAAGCAGCTTTATGAATTAGTTTAATTTTCTTTAATGTTTGATTAATATCTTTTCGTTTTCTTTCCAAATCATAGTCCGCTTGCAATCCTAGCCAAAATCCTTCGCTAGTACCAAAGGCACGAGAAAGTCTTAAATCAGTATCTGCTGTTATTGCACGTAAACCATGAACAATTTCATTGATACGTCGTGGCGGAACATCAATATCATTGGCTAATTTATTTTGGCTAATGCCCATAGGAATCAAGAACTCTTCCAAAAGAATTTCTCCCGGGTGAATATTTTTTAGCTTTAATTTAGACATTTGTCCCCCTAATGATAATCTTCAATAATAACATCTTTGGCGTTGCCATTTATAGCGACTTAAAAAAAGTATGACCATAGTTGTTTTAAGCGACTTGGTGACAGGATGTCACCCAAAATACATGGATGTATGCTTTGGAGCGAAAAACAACTATGGTCATACTTTTGTAAACGGAAAGGAATTTTCTTCCGCGAACAAATCACGGAAAAACAAAGTTTTCCACATAATCAAATTCACATCTACTATCCGCAAAATTTTTCCGAAGCTTATCAAAGGATGTCAGATCATC
The DNA here is from genome assembly GCA_964453575.1 of uncultured Coxiellaceae bacterium. Lineage (GTDB taxonomy): Bacteria > Pseudomonadota > Gammaproteobacteria > DSM-16500 > DSM-16500 > JABDBK01. The sequence continues at coordinate 7,982 of CAYVRW010000072.1, forward strand.
TTCTATCATTTTCTGTTTCATTAAATCTGTCGTAACAAATGGATCATAAATTTTTAACACCCTATCGCGCCAATCTTGAGACTTACTATCGAAACCTATTTTTTGTGTTGGAAAATCCAATGGTTTAACATTATCGGCGATAAAACCTTGTTTGACGGCTGCATCATAAATCATTTGTATGCCGCGATATTTACTTTGTATGGTGTAACCTGCGATATGAGGTGTTGCAATGACAGCTCTGTCTAAAACTTCAAAATCAATCAACGGTTCATGTTCCCATACATCTAAACACCAAAACAAAGATTGGCCATAAAGTTTAAGATCATTAAAATTGATCACAGCACCTCGGCCGGTGTTCATTAATATGGTATTTTTTTTCTGGCGTTCTAAAAAAGATTGTTGAATCATATGATAAGTTGGATATAAACCTTCTTTCGTAAGCGGCGTGTGCAAAGTAATAAAATCAAGATTAGAAAATTCATCGATAGGAACATGCGGAAAATCATTTTCTTTTGCGGCACGCAAAGGGTCGCACTGTAATACTTCAAACCCTAAAATTTTTAATTTTTCTACTACGCGAGAACCAATTTTACCCACGCCAATGACACCTGCGCACTTGCCTGTTAACAAACCTTTTTTTTGTAATGCCGCAATTGCACATATCACATATTCTTCAACTGCAATGGCATTGCAACCAGGCGCATTGGCCCAGCGAATACCTGCTTTATTTAGCCATGCTATATCAAAATGATCATTACCTGTGGTAGGGCTTGCGACAAATTTTACATTTGTATCTTTTAATAAAGTTTCATTAACTTTGGTAATGGAGCGCACTAAAAGCATATCGGTATCTTTAAGTTGATTGTTTTGTAATTCACGTCCAGACACCAACACTAAATCGCCGGATGAACCAAAATAATGCTCAACAAAAGGAATATCTTTATCCGCAACAATTTTCATGAATCTCTCATTTGATCTAAAACGATACCTAGAAAAATAACCAATCCTACCCAATTATTATTTAAAAATGCTTTAAAACAATGCTCGGGTTTTTTATCTTTAATTAGCCATTCCTGATAAAAAAATAAAAAACTTGTCATCATTAAACTTGCATAATAATAAAAACCTAAATGAAAAAATAAACCTACTGCAATCATCAAAAACACAAAAAACATCTGCAGCAGCCCTATAAAAAATCGTTCTTTATTACCAAACAAAATCGCCATCGATTTAATACCTGCTTTAATATCATCGGTTTTATCGGTCATGGCATAAAAAGTATCGTAAATCATGGGCCAAATCATTGCTGCTAAAAAAAGTATCCAAGCACTTAGAGGCACGTCATCAAGTACAGCTGCAAATACCATAGGAATGCCCCAGGAAAATGCAATACCAAGACCAAGTTGCGGCAAATGCGTAAAACGCTTTAAAAAAGGATATATCATGGCAAATAATAATCCAAAAAAAGCCAAGATAATAGTCATGCGATTAAGCTGTAACACCAGCAAAAATGCCAATGCAATAAGCACACCGAAAAAAATCCAGGCTTCCTTCACCGAAATTTTTTGCGTCACCAGCGGACGATTTCGCGTACGTTCAACAAAACCATCCCATTTTCTATCAGCTATATCATTGATAATGCATCCCGCAGAACGCATCAAAACAACGCCTATGATAAAAATAGCTAACATGTCCCAATCAGGCATGCCGTCAGATGCAAGCCAAAGCGCCCATAACGTAGGCCATAACAATAACAAGATGCCAATCGGTTTATCTAAACGAATCAAATAAAAATACTGCTTTAATTTTCCATGCATAGTGTAGTTAAGTCCGGCATAAATATTTCACTTAGTAATAAAGCACGACCTTCCAAATTAAATAAAGATCGACGCACCCATTGTTGCAACGCTTGCGTTAAAAAATCTTGCCAAAGCTCTGCGGGTTCAATAAAAATAAAATCAAATTTATCGCGTTTTATCTTAGGGTCTTGAAATAAGACAGAGCCCAATGAACGATTTGCTAAACATGATAATTCTTGTTTCTCTTGCAGCATATCCTTTGGAACGACAGTACGCGCATACATCCAAACTCGTTTTTCACTTAAAATACATACTTCACGAATCCAAGCTGTATCATCTTTTAATTGAAGTAACTCACCCTCCCAAGCCTCAGGTTTAAACCATCCTTCACGTATCACATCAATCTTAGAATTTGCTATCCCATATTGATTTAAGCGCTGCATAAACGAGCCTGCATGATTAAGCCATGCATACAATACATTTGGATTTTTTATGTCTAATGAAGACTGCCAATTTTGTTTATTTCTCTGCATTCCAGGTTCTTATATGGATTTATGAAGTTTTATTGTACTATAGACTCACTAAAAAATAACGCTTGGAATAATTTATGACAGCACCTATCGTCATCGTGGGTACCGGTCTTGCCGGCTACCAATTAGCACGCGAACTTAGAAAAATAAACCCTGGTGCCTTGCTTACTCTTATTACTGCCGATAATGGGGAATATTACCCTAAACCGCAGCTATCCACTGCATTAACCCAAGGTAAAACGTCTGATTCACTTATTACAGCTACTGCTGAGGTAATGGCTGCCCAATTAAACGCCACTATACTTACCCAAACTAAAGTCACTCGTATAGACCCGGAAAACCATACACTTTACATGGGTGATCAATCTTTGGTCTATGATAAATTAGTTATTGCTATCGGCGCTGAAACGATTAAAGTTCCCTTAGAAGGAGACGCCGCCCACGAAGTATTATCGATTAACCATATTTATCATTATACAAATTTTCAAAATCTTATTAAAAATAAAAAAAACATCGCCATTTTAGGCGCAGGATTAATAGGTTGTGAGTTTGCCAATGATCTTAGTAATGCTAACTATCATGTGCATGTCATTGCACCTGCTAAAACTCCATTAGATTTACTTCTTCCGGAAAAAATAGGGCATATATTACAGCAAGCACTTGAACAAAACGGCGTACAATTTTATCTAAAATCCGTTGCTAGCCGTATCGACAAAAAAGATCACGGCTATCATTTAACCCTCTCCAATGAGAAAATATTAGATGTTGATTTTGTGATTTCTGCCGTGGGTTTAAAACCTAATATTCATTTAGCAAAAAATGCGGGCATCAAAACTGATAGAGGTATTTTAGTTAATCGTTTTTTAGAAACCAGTGCTAAAGATATATACACATTGGGCGATTGTGCCGAAGTGGAAGGTCATGTGCTGCCCTATATAGCGCCTATATTAAATTGCTCGCGCGCACTTGCTAAGACCTTATCTGGACAACGTACTGCGGTAGAATATCCCGCTATGCCTGTGGTCGTTAAAACACCTTCTCATCCTATTGTGGTTTGCCCTCCTCCGGTAAACATGACAGGCAAATGGGAGATTGAAATGCATCAAAATAATACACGGGCGTTATTTTATAATGAGCAACAACAATTGTTTGGGTTTGTATTAACTAATGATGCGGTAAAAGAACGGGCTGTATTGGTGAAACAATTGCCTGCGTTGTTTTGATATTGTTACAATGTAGGGTGGGCAAAGGAGCGCGGCGACGTGCCCACCAGGTACCTCCGGGAGAGGGGAATTTTTAGGTTTTATTAAAAGGTCATAACCATGAGCTACCTTGATAGAAATCTTTTAGACGGCGAACAAATCTTATTTCGCACGAAAAAACATTGGATTGTATTTTTTCCTCCTGTTTTTTGGGCTTTAGTAACTGTGTTTTGTTATTATCAAACTAATATCCCTGTCTTACAAACCATCGCTTTTTTGCCAGCCATTCTCACAGTGCTTTATTTATGCAACCAACTTTTTGTTTATTTTTTTTCTGAATTTGCTATCACTAATATTCGTGTGGTAATGCGAGAAGGATTTTTTTTCAGACGCACTAACGATACGCGTTTATCTGCGCTAGCGAATGTTGACGTGGTGCAGGGTATCGTAGGACAAGCATTGAATTATGGAACTGTGTTCATTAATACTTTTGGTGGAGAAAGGGACCCCTATACTGATATTGATTCTCCAATCCAATTCAAAAATATTTTACAGGACCAGTTGTTAACTAAGAAATAACACACTTGCATGCCGTGCTTTCACCGGTTGGCTTGGGAGCCGCGGCATCAGAAAAACAACTTCTAAATACGCCGCCTTGTGAGGCCACCGGAGCACCTTTCTTACCATGAATAGTAGCTGTTTCTATTAACGTTTGTTCACCTTCTATCACTGCATACCAATCAAGTTTGATCAGATGTAAATGAATATTTTTAGGAATACTTTGAGTTTTTTGTGAAAAATGAGTTTTTGCATCAGGCAAAATAATATTCTCAGGATCATCATCAAAAAGATAAACATGAGTTTCATCATCAGGGTCAGGATGCTTTTTTGCAATATCTAGCAATAGATGATGAATAATCTTATTTTTATTGTCGCCAGTTTTACAATGTAATCTTGTATTTAGATACATGGCAGTTCCA
>CAYVRW010000073.1:0-12094 GCA_964453575.1 uncultured Coxiellaceae bacterium
CTTGCGCTTATTTATCAAGCACGCGGCATACCTAAAGATGAAGCAGAAAAAATTGCTAACCTGCTAGTTAAAGATCCTGAAAAAGCGCTGGATACGCTTGCGCGCGAAGAATTAGGCATTAATCCGGTTGATATGATTTCACCGTTGGGTGCTTGTGTTTCTTCATTTGTGGCTTTTGCTATCGGTGCTGGTATTCCACTCATTCCTTATCTAATCAGCACATCAACTGCGAATTTATCAGTAACAATTGGTTTAACTGCGGTTTCCTTATTTATAGTAGGAAGTGTTTTGAGTATTTTTACTCACCGCAGTGCGTTATGGAGCGGCTTGCGTATGTTAGTAATCGGCGGTTTCGCAGGCCTGCTTACTTATATGATAGGTGGTTTCTTTGGCGTTACTTCTTAATGGGACGTGATGTTTACTCATCAGTTTATCAGTGAAGGCAATTGCAATAGCCGATAACACCAAGGTGATGTGAATCACAACTTGCCACATGATGCCATCGTTGGTGTATTGAGAAGGGTCGATAAATGTTCGTAATAAATGAATGGATGAAATCGTAATAAGTGCAAGGGAAAGCTTGATTTTCATCGTACCTGCGTTCACTTCATCTAACCATTCAGGATGATCATTATGATGCTGCATATTTAGGCGTGATACAAAGGTTTCATATCCCCCTATAATAACCATGATGAGTAGATTGGCGATCATGACCACATCAATTAAATTTAAGGCCTGCAGCATAATGGCGGTGCTATTATCGATATTGCCCGCCGATTTAACTAATTCCATTAAACCATGAGCAAATTCATAGACATAGACGATTAAAACGACGATAAGCCCTACATATAAAGGGGCCTGCAGCCAACGGCTCCAAAAAATAAACCTAGGTAAATTTTTTGTAAGGGTATTCATTGCGATTCTCTCGTTTTGCTTGTGCTTGAGGAGCGGCATTATAGCCTAAAGATGCAAACTGCGCCAGGCTATAACGGCAGAAGCTAATTCATTAAAAACCATTCGATAGTTTCAAGAATACATGGTATGTTTAAGCCGAATTTAAGTACTTAATATTGGAGTAACCTTATGAGCTCTGCAACCGTAAAAATGTCGTTACATCTAGCTCCCGAAACCCATGAAATATTGGAAAAAATGTGCTATGAGAATCATTTAACCAAAAGTGACTTATTGAGAAGATCACTTGCTTTAATGGAGGTGGCATTAAAATACAAAAAAAAAGGTGGACACCTTATAGTTGTCGATGAAAAAGAACGCAAAATGAGTGAGATCGTTGGGCTATGAAAATTGAGGATATTGGTATTGTTCTTCAGCATATGAATTTGAAACTTGAGTCTAAAGTGCCTGGAGAACACCCTGAAGATGGAAAGCTTCGTCGCTTTAAAGATAAATGGCTTTTTATAGCAACACTTATTTCAATGACCGTTGTTTTATGTGTTTGTATAAGCTTCATAATAATTAAACCCGATTCCACATACACAGGCGTAGCATTAAATGGTGTTATTGGTTTAACAATGGCACTAGCAGGCTATTATGTTCGCGGAAAAGCAAGTTAAAGATATAAATCCTGCCAGTTGCTAGCAGGATTTTTTCAAATTGAGCCGCGTTATTTGTATTTAACCGAGTTTCATTTTTTTTGCAGCACTTTCTGCTTTTTGTAAATGTGAGCAACAAGTATCTTTATGAGTATGTTCTTCCTGGTGAAAGAAAGGTTTGGTTAGGCCCGGAACATTTTTTTCAGTGAGCATCCCATAATTATAGATTCTTTGTAGTGAATCGAATTTCTCGTCACTGAGTGGATTAGGATGATGATTGATGAATGTGCATACTTGTTTATAGAGAGCCATAAGTGCTGGCAGGGTGTCTTGTTCAAGATGAAAAAGAGTTAAGAAATCATAGAGTGCTGAGTGATCACGAACGGTAGCGTTCACGTTAGGTGCTAACAACATATTGATGATAGGAATGTAATTGTCTCCACCCGCTAAAATCCATTCAGTCGTCTTGTCAAGTGCCGTCATCTTCTTATTATTTTCTATTTCCACTGAGGCTTTAGCGTCAAGAAGTTGACGCACACTATCAATTTTCTTAAAACAGACAGTGTGGATAAGTGCTGTATCTCCATTACCATCTTGCATATCTATTGAGGCTTTAGCTTCAAGGAGCAGGCTTACGGTATCGGCCTGCTCGTTTTCAGCAGCCCACATTAATGCTGTTTTCCCCCTGCTATCTTGAACGTCCACTGAGATTTTGGCTTCAAGAAGTTGGCGTATCTTATCGTTCTCTCCGTCCGCGGCCGCATAAATAAATGCTTTGTTCCTCTTTATATCTTGCGCGCGTGTGACGATGGTGCTTGGCATGTTTATCTCTCCGTGACTATTTATCGAAAAAGGACGGGGCATTGTATACATTTCCTAAATGACAATTCAATGAAAAAATTTGCAAACTGCGCCAGGCTGTACCATCACAATCTCTTAAGGGCGATAATTCCTTAAAATTCCTTGACTCAGAACAATGGGCATGTTTTTATCTAGCACTTAGTGCTATAATGAAAAAAGGGAGATAGATGCGCATTTTTAAAACCCGGCTTTTTGCGAAATGGGCGAAAAAAGAAAAACTATCTGATAAAGCTTTGATAGAAGCAATTAAGGAAATAGAACGAGGTTTGGTAGATGCAAATTTAGGAGGGCATGTTTATAAGAAACGTATTCCAATTGCAGGTAGAGGTAAATCGGGAGGAATGCGCAGCATCTTAGCTTACCAAGTAGAAGACAAAGCTTTTTTTATCTTTGGTTATGCAAAGAATGCTAAAGCTAATCTCAGTGATGAGGAGTTAAAAATAGCAAAAAACTTTGCAAAAGAATTGTTAAGCTATACTACAGATCAACTTAAGGTATTAGTTAACACTGGAAAACTATATGAGGTAAAATATGATGGGTAAAACATTAAAAAGTGTTATCCATGAAACTGCAAAAGACTTCCACGCCGCAGGTGTGATGGATGATACAACAATGCGCGAATTCGATGCACTGTGCTTACCACCTGTAAAACATTATTCGCCGAACCAGATTAAACGTATCAGAAAGCAAAATAAAGTTAGTCAAGCTGTATTTGCGGCCTATCTTAACACTACGCCATCAACTGTCCAAAAGTGGGAGCAAGGACAAAAAAGACCAAGTAATTTAGCATTTAAATTACTTAATATAATTGACAAACATGGTTTAGATCTTTTAGCCGCTTAATTTGGCTTTGTGGAATCATAAGTTAAGTTCCTCTGATAGCAAGAAGTTCTTCTTGCGGTATATTTAATCTTAATCGCCATTTTGCTATATGATGGCCTTCTGCAGGAAGTTCAGGATCAAGCAATTGATAGGTAAGACTAAGAGTTGTTTCCAAGAATTCCCAGTGAATACGTGTACCAATCTGGTAAAGTTCCATTAAATAACCAAGTCTTCGATTTACAGCGCCTACATTCAACTTAACTGCATAATCAATAATTTTTTGAGGATCAATGGCTTGTTGTTTTATGGAAAACCCCTTCGCTACTTCGGAAAATCCTCCGCAATAAGCAGGTTGCTTTAAACCGTCTATTAACGTGCGTTCCAAATCACTGACATAAATTTTCTCATTTTTATCGACCCATATTTCTGTGATTCCAAAAAGGTCTTTTGCTTTACAACGCACAAAACGAAATTCTGTTCCCTGGATGATTCGAGAGCGCATCATTTTAGGGGAGCTTATATAAACAACGAGTTGTGGTTGAGTAACCATTTGGTGCAGATCAAATGCTGATCCATAGGAAAGATAATATTTCTCTGATATCAATTCGCGTGCTACGACATAAGGATTGCCTAAGTATTCGCGTTCAAAACCTAACTCAAAAGGAACAATACGAAAAGTTCCTGGTTGTAATCGAGTAACTACCCCATTATTAATAAGTTGGGAGAGAGCTTTAGAGGCGTGTGCGCGTCCAACCAGGATTCGCGACGCTTCCTGAAAGTGAAAAATCGGGCGATTGTGACTATAAAGTGTAGCAACTAAACGGGCCGCCTGTGGACCGAGTGCTTTTATAGAATGATTATCTTTTGTGTGCATATTAACCCCCATATAGGTATATTATGCACTAATAATATAATTTTTTCAACGAATAGTTATATTTCAAGTGCATAAAATACCCTTTAAAGGAATATTTAGCACGTAAATTATAATTTATTTTAACATTTTGAATTATTGATTAATTTTTTTCAGAAAGCGAGATAAGGTAAGTGTTCTCGAGAATTCAATGCAAAAAATCCTGCCGCATATGACAGCAGGATTTTTTTTTAAACAACGGCTTACTCTAGAATCTTGGGGATCTTGGGGTATTGTTTGGTTCGTCTGTTCCATACAATTCTTCCAATTTTTTGGAAGTAGCGCCAGCTATTATTAACGAATCAACCTTATCCTCATTTTTCATTGCTAGAGCTAGATCAAGTGCTGTGCGACCACCACCATCTTTTATTTCATAAGAGGCGCCCGCCTGAAGGAGACTCTTGACAGCGACAACCGTGCTGGCCAGCATAAGAGCTGTTACTCCGCTATAATCTTGCATATTTACAGAGTCTTGAGTTGCAAGTAGAGGTACCAAGTTATATGGCTGATCTTTCATCCTAAAGAGAGAGTGCATCAGTGGTGTTTGCCCGTTTTTATCTTGTGCACACACAGAGGCTTTAGCGTCAAGAAGTACAGATACAACTTTGCCGCGATTCCATAAAGCAGCGCGGTGGAGTGCTGTCTCTCCAGAATTATTTTGCTTATCTACGGTGGCTTTAGCTTCAATGAGCTCATATGCGATGTTGTCGTCTTTTGTCATCATCAATGCTGTTACGCCAATAGGATCTGCATTATCTACGGAGGCTTTATCTGCAAGGAGCTGACGTATACTAGAGATATCGGAGGTATAGGCAGCTACTTTAAGTGGGAAATCCCCATTGAAATCTACCTTGTCAAGATCAGGAGTCGCTTTGGGTTGTTCAATGAATTGTTGTAACGGATTTCGCGCTGGCTGGATTTTAGCTTTTTTATTCGGAGTTAACAGCTTTTCTATAGAATAATTGTGCCATCTATGCGCATAGCGCTTTGCTGTATGATGGTTATTATCCTTAATATTCAGGTCGGCGTTAGCTGCAAGCAGTTTAGACACAATATCCTCTCTATTTAGACGCGCAGCTTCCATAAGTGCTGTTACTCCAAACTTATTTTTGGTGTCTACCATGGCTTTAGCATTAAGAAGTTTAGTTACGAAAACATCAGCGGGATCAAAGTTTACAGCATGTATTAGCGCTGTGTTTCCTAGCCCATCTTGCGCATTTACATCGGATAATTTTTCTTTAATGAGTATGTCGAATGTTACTTCGTCGTTATCTCTGACAGCTTTAATAAGTAATGATGGCATGGTAATGTCTCCTCGTTTAGTAATTGAATAATAAAAATACAGATATTACGGTTATTGTTATATAAATGTTCTGTGAAGTGTACGTGTAATTTATTAAGAAAATCTTAAATGCATGGCTGACTAAAAGAAAAATACGATGTTCCCTTGCCTACAGGGTGCCTTAGTATATAAACTGGGAAAACGTTGTACATATAAAAAATGATGTGGAAAGTAAATGGTAAAAAAATTGACCAAAAAAGATCGTTATGCTGCAAGAGAAGCTCAAAATTATGAGCATCCTATTGCCAGTCGTGAATATATTCTTGAAATTCTTAAAGAAAGAGGCCGGCCTATTTCGGAACGGCAGCTGCGCACAGAATTAAATCTTGAGGGAGAAGAAGCACAAGAAGCCTTAAGACGGCGGCTGCTTGCTATGGTAAGAGACGGTCAATTGCTCCTTAATAGACGTGGTGCTTATGGGCTTATTGATGAAATGGAGCTTATCCGAGGCTATGTGGTGGGCCACAAAGATGGCTTTGGATTTGTGGTGCCCGAAGATAAAGCAGGTGATTTATTTTTAAACGCAAGACAAATGCGAACTGTTTTTCCTGATGATGAAGTGCTGGTTCGTGTTTCCGGTGTGGATAGCCGTGGGCGTAGAGAAGGTATCATCGTTGAGGTGGTCACGCGTAATACGCATAGTTTAGTGGGTCGATATGTGACAGAACATGGCATTTCTCTTATCGAACCTTCCAACCAACGTATCACCCAAACTTTATTGGTGCCGCCGGGTGAAGAGGGCGGTGCTTTGCATGGTCAAATGGTGGTGGCCGAAATAACCGAACAACCGACCATGCATACTCGAGCGTTAGGGAAAGTGATTGAAATTTTAGGCGAGCATATGGCGCCTGGCATGGAAATTGATGTCGCAATCCGCAATCATGAACTTCCGAATGAATGGCCCGATAAAGTATTGAAAGATGCAAAACAATTTTCGCCGCATGTGACAGAAGATATGTTTGTTAATCGTTTGGACTTACGTGCCAAACCATTTGTAACGATTGATGGTGAAGACGCCAAAGATTTTGATGATGCAGTGTATTGTGAGCCTAACCCTAGAGGTGGTTTTACTTTATATGTTGCAATTGCCGATGTCAGTCATTATGTAAAAATCAATTCTCCACTGGATAAAGAAGCATTGAATCGCGGTAATTCGGTGTATTTTCCTGGGCGTGTTATTCCTATGCTGCCTGAAGTTTTATCCAATGAATTATGTTCATTAAAACCCAATGTAAACCGCTTAACATTAGTTTGTGAAATGAAAATCAGTGCGACGGGTAAAATTACCAATTATCGTTTTAAAGAAGCTGTTATTAATTCACATGCTCGTTTAACTTATAACGAAGTGTATGCAACCATTGCGCAAAACGACCAAGCATTACGCAAAAAACATGAATTATTAGTGCCTCACCTGCAAGCTTTGTTTGAGGTTTTTCGAACGCTGCAAGCTCTTAGACAAAAACGCGGCGCAATTGATTTTGATTTACCTGAAACAAAAATTATTTTTGGCGAAGGCCGTAAAATTGAACGTATTGTTGCCTTGGTGCGCAATGATGCTCATAAGCTTATTGAAGAATGCATGTTATGTGCCAACATTTGTGCGGCACGTTTCTTACTTAAAAATGAAGCTCAAGGTCTTTATCGTATTCATGAAGGGCCATCTGTAGAAAAACTTGCGGATTTACGTAAATTTTTAGCCGAATTAGGTTTGAAATTACCAGGTAAAGAAACACCTACCCCAAGTGATTATGCAAAATTATTAAAAACGATAGAAGCTCGTACCGATGCAACATTGATCCAAACTATTTTATTAAGATCGCTAAGTCAGGCTATTTATAGTCCGGAAAACAAAGGCCATTTTGGCTTGGCATTTGATGCGTACACGCATTTTACATCTCCGATACGCCGTTATCCTGATTTAGTAGTGCATAGAGCGATTCGCGCGATTTTACGCGGTGAATCCAAACCCGGTGAAGTGGATCCTAAATTTCAAGCCTATGGCGAACATTGCTCGATGACGGAACGCCGCGCGGATGATGCAACGCGTGAAGCCGTTGATTGGTTGAAGTGCGAATACATGATGGACAAAGTGGGTCATGAGTTTTCGGGTATGATTTCAAGTGTCACAAGCTTTGGAATTTTTGTGATGTTGTCTGAGGTCTATGTTGAAGGTTTAATTCATATTAGCGTGCTGAAAAATGATTATTATCTCTTTGATCCTGTTAAGCATGCATTGATTGGCGAACGATCTGGAAAACGGTTTCGTTTAGGAGATCCTGTAGTCATAAGAGTCGTACGCGTTGATTTAGATCAAAGACAAATTGATTTTATGATAGCATCTGATGTGGGTGAAGAAAGACAGCATAAGAAAAAAAGGAAAAAGAGCAAAAAAGAATGACAGAAAAAAATTTAATATTTGGTTTGCATGCCGTAGAAGCATTGTTAACAAAAAAACCTGAGCGAGTCACTCAGCTATATCTTTTAAAAGACAGACAAGATAATCGCATACAAGCCATTATTGATCTGGCTAAACAATATCATATCAACATGGAATTTCACTCAAGACATGGTTTAGACCACATGGTGCATCAAGATAATCATCAAGGTGTGGTTGCTGTCTGTAAAAAAGTCAAAGTTTATGCTGAATCAGACCTTGAAGATATGTTAAGTCAATTGCAAGAACCGGCATTTTTGTTAATTTTAGATGGCGTTCAAGATCCGCATAATTTAGGTGCTTGTTTACGCAGCGCAGATGCTGCAGGTGTACATGCTGTGATTGCACCTAAAGATAAATCCGTTGGTTTGACGGAAACAGTTGCTAAAGTTGCAAGCGGTGCTGCTGAGACAGTACCTTTTATTCAAGTCACGAATTTAGCAAGAACCATGCGCTTTTTAAAAGAGCAAAACATTTGGTTGTTTGGCGCAGCATCCGATGGGAACAAAACGCTTTATCAAGCCGATTTAAATGTGCCGTTGGCATTAGTTTTAGGCGCAGAAGGTGCAGGATTGCGACGATTAACGCGCGAACATTGTGATATGCTGTTGACTATTCCTATGCATGGATTTGTAAGCAGCTTAAATGTTTCTGTCGCAACCGGAGTATTTTTATTTGAGGCATTGCGGCAAAAAAACAATAAATAAAACATAAATATAAAGGAGTATGAATGTTTGTATTAAAGTATTTAAAAAAAGAAGATAAACTCGTCGAAGAAATAGTAGCTGGATTAGATATAAGTGTTTTAACACATTATATTAAAACAAAAGCTGTTTTTAAAACTGGCCTTGAAGCTGGAAAATATAATCTTGCATTACTGCTTAAGAATAATATAACAGCACAGCAGGAAGAAAAAAATATCAATTACCTTGATCTACAAAAAGATTTTTATATTGCTGCTACCGTTAATGAATATATGGAAAAACCGAATGATTTTAAATCTTTTTTTGGGATAGCTGATTGCTTCATGAATAGATCTGGCATGAAGCAGGAGCTTATAGAAAATAAAAATTTTGCGAAGGACGAAATGAGCATACTTTTTAACTTTGTTAAAACAAAATATGAGACTATCGAAATGCCCCAAACGTTACCAGACTACATAAAAAGTGGTTCAGGCTATGCTTGGGGGTCTTGTAAACTGCACCTTGCGATTAAAAATTTGTTTGATCAGTGTCAGCAAAAGATTTTGGAAGCCGAAAAAAAGCAATCGCCTGTGCCATGATCGTGAGTTAGACATTAAATCTAAAATGCATCACATCCCCATCTCTAACAATATATTCCTTACCTTCCAGACGCCATTTACCGGCGTCTTTGGCTCCTGATTCACCTTTGTATTGAATAAAATCATCGAAAGCCACGACTTCAGCGCGTATAAAACCTTTTTCGAAATCAGTGTGGATAACACCTGCAGCTTGTGGGGCAGTAGTGCCTACCGGTATGGTCCAAGCGCGGACTTCTTTGACACCTGCGGTGAAATAAGTTTCTAAGCCTAATAACTTATAACTTGCATGAATGATACGGTCTAGACCAGGTTCGCTAAGATTAAATTCAGCTAAAAATTCTGTTTTATCAGCATCGTTTAATTCAGCAATGTCAGCTTCAATAGATGCGCAGACAGCAACTACACTTGCATTTTCGCGCAATGCAATTTCATTGACTTGATCAAGCATAGGATTATGGGTAAAGCCGTCTTCAGCAACGTTTGCAATGTATAAAGTAGGTTTAAGAGTTAATAATTGCAGAGATTTTAAAATAATTTTTTCTTCTTTAGTGTAATTTAAAGTGCGAGCAGGTAACCCTTTATCCAATTGTGCACGTACACGCTCGATAAGAGCAGTTTCAGCAATCGCAGCTTTATCCCCGCTTTTAACTTGCTTTTGTAAACGTTGCAAGGCACGTGTCACCGTTTCAAGATCAGCAAGAGCAAGTTCTGTGTTGATAACCTCGATATCATCCCCAGGTGAAATTTTACCGGAAACATGTGTGACATCATCGTTGATAAAGCAGCGCACCACATGGGCAATCGCATCGGTTTCGCGAATATTAGCAAGAAACTTATTACCAAGACCTTCACCTTGTGATGCGCCTTTCACTAGACCTGCGATATCTACAAATTCAATAGTGGTAGGTAGAATGCGTTCAGGTTTAACAATAGCGGCTAATTCTGCTAAGCGTGGGTCGGGCACACCTACTATACCTACGTTAGGTTCAATCGTACAAAATGGATAATTTGCGGCATCTACGCCAGCTTTAGTTAAACAATTAAACAGCGTTGATTTGCCAACATTCGGTAAACCTACAATTCCGCATTTGATGCCCATAAATATACCCACCTTGCTTACAATAAAATGCGACATTATCCTGTGGTTCTGATAATAAATCTAGTGTTATACTAAATTCATGCGTACACTACTTTTCTTAAATGTTTTAATGTTAGCCTTCTTACTCGGCGGCTGCTCTACCGTGCAAGAGGCCAGTGCCCCTGCGCAAAATAAACAAACCACGTGGGACAATCGCTCGAATTCAGTTGCTAATATTCATAGTTGGAACCTTGAAGGGCAGATTTCTGTGCGAAATCGGGCTAAAAATGATTCCAACAGTGCGAATTTAAAATGGCAACAAAATAGCCAACATTACACGATGTTATTCTATGGCCCTATGGGCGCAGGTTCGCAAAAACTTTCCGGCGGCCCAGGCAGAGTCGTATTACAAATGGCAAATGGTAAAACAGTGACCGCTGCATCACCTGAAGCATTATTAGCTTCTCAGACCGGCTGGCGCTTGCCTGTTTCAAGTTTATACTATTGGGTGCGCGGCTTACCTGTGCCAAATGTAGCTGCTGAGAAAAAATTTGATACCTATAATCACCTTACGCAATTACATCAACAAGGCTGGACGATTCAATATTTGCGCTATACAGCAGTTAATCAAATCGATATGCCTACCAAGATTTTCCTAGATAATCCGCAAATGAATGTGAAAATGATCATTAGTCAGTGGAATATTTAAAACTCCTATTGACACGCCCACCTTGAGTCAGCAAAATAGGCGCCACTCTCATATTGGGGTGTAGCCAAGCGGTAAGGCACCGGGTTTTGATCCCGGCATTCCTAGGTTCGATCCCTAGCACCCCAGCCATTAAATAATTTATACTATGTTCGAACCTGAATAACCAAGGATCAAACTGTGCCTGAAATAATGATTTTTAGCGGAAATGCTAGCCAAGAACTTGCTGGACGTATTGTTGAACATCTTAATCTTCCCTTAGGAAAAGCTTTAGTAGGCCGCTTTAGTGATGGCGAAACCATGGTTGAAATTCAGGAAAATGTTCGCGGCCGTGATGTTTTTATCATTCAATCTACCTCTGCTCCTTCCAATGATACGCTCATGGAATTAATTATTATGGCAGATGCGCTGCGTCGTGCATCAGCAGCAAAAATCACGGCGGTTGTTCCTTATTTTGGTTATGCTAGGCAAGACAGACGAGTACGTTCGGCGCGTGTTCCTATTACTGCAAAAATTGTGGCAGATATGATGGCATCGGTAGGTATTAGCCGGCTGGTGACTGTTGATTTGCATGCAGACCAAATCCAAGGGTTTTTCTACATGCCAGTCGATAACCTTTATAGCACGCCTATTATGCTTGAAGATGTGCATAAAAATTCATACAACAACATTATGGTTGTCTCCCCCGATGTAGGCGGAGTCATTCGTGCAAGGGCAATTGCAAAACGTATTCCAGGCGCTGATTTGGCTATTATTGATAAACGCCGTCCACAGCCTAACGAAGCGCAAGTGATGCATATCATAGGTGATGTCAAAGACAGAGATTGTCTGATTGTAGATGATATTGTAGATACTGCTAGCACGCTTTCCAAAGCAGTCGATGCTTTAAAAGAGCATGGCGCATCTAAAGTAGCTGCCTATGTCACCCATCCTGTTTTATCAGGCAAGGCCATTGCTAATATTGAAGCTTCAACCCTGGATGAGCTTGTGGTAACCGATACTATCCCTCTAAACGCACAAGCCCTTAAATGTAAGCGTATACGGTCTATTAGTTTGAGTCATATGATTGCGGAGGCCATTCGACGTATTAGTGGGTCAGGGTCTTTGAG
>CAYVRW010000074.1:0-11774 GCA_964453575.1 uncultured Coxiellaceae bacterium
TCCTTTGCACACCCTACGTTCCGATGTTCTCATATGATGTAGGGTGGGCAAAGGAGTGCAGCGACGTGCCCACCATTGCGTTCACTTCATCTGCAACACCTTCTTCGCTTCTTGCTCTGACTCAAAAACCCCCCGTTTTGCCGAAGCGTTTAAAAAAGAATGCTTCGAAACCTTAGCAAAAGTGTTTAGCTTATTATCAATCGTGTCCGTATGTTTTAGCACTTCACGACTTAAAAAAGGAAGTATGTATTCAAGAACAGCAGATGGCATACGATGAAACACTGAGTTTTCTCGACGGTATCCTTGAGCAAGCACGGTTAAGGCATTGTTAACGAGCAGCGTTTCCTCATGAAAATACTTTTTCCATCCTTCATAAAAAGTATCTACTTTTAGACTTTCTGCTAATTGTTGCGGTGTTTGATTTTTTAAATTCGTCTCATTTAAGTTAAAACCAAAAGATAAAAGCAAAGCGACCATTAGTTTATTTTTTTGTATCACGGCATGGTGTAAGCATCCATTACTCGTTGCTGTTTCGTGCCAATTTTTCGAGGCGCCCGCTTCTAATAACGTTCTGGCAGAATCGATTTTATTATGAAAAGCTGCACAATACAAAGCATCTCCGTACCTAGCCTCATCTTTTAAGTCAGCTTTCTTCTTTTTAGCAATGGCGTCGACGCAATCCCAATTATTTAAATAAGCTGCTGTTTGGATAGGGGTATGCTTCTTAGCATCTTCTATAGTTAAACTAACATTAAATGAAAGAAGCAACTCAATCATAGCAATGTTGCATTTTTTGATAGCGATATGTAAACAACTGTCATCTTCAGAATTACGGACATCACGAGGTACGCCTGCTCCTAATAAAATTTTAACAACATCAAGTTGGCCCTTAGCAACGGCATCTAATAAGGCATTCCCATATTTACCATTTAAGGCATCGGCACAATCTTCATAACCTAATTCATAGGCTAAAAGAAGGGGAGTTTTCTTCGCATCATTTTCTTTGTTCATTGGAAAATCAAACGATTTAAGCAATGCAATCATCGCAATGTTACGTTTTCTAACAGCAACATGTAAACAACGATCACCATTAGCAGTGATCCACCAATCCTTAGATGCTGCACCTGCTTCTAATAACATTTTTGCAGAATCTAATCGCCCTAGCTCGACTGCTGCTACTAAAGCTTTCCCATACTGAAATTTATCATTCAAACCTGCTTTTTTATTTCTTACGATAGCATCTATGCAATCCCACATATTTAAATCAAGAGCTAACGCAATAGGAGTTTTATTATTTTCTATTTCTTTTGTAAGATCAATTTCATTAACTAATCGGCCTATGGCTTGATGATGGTTATTTTTTAAAGCTAATAAAAACTTAGTTCTAGTATCCATAAAGTCTCCCTTTTACAGTTGTATTATTTTTTAAACTTGCGTAGATTAGCTTTAAATATGATTAAATCCAAGGATGGAGATACAATTCATGATTACACTTGCAACAACACCGCAATCGAACACGCGTTTGCTCATTCGTGGTTTAAAATTATACATAGCAAGTTTTAAGCATGTGATTGGGCTTGCTTTGCTTGTTGCTCTGTTGATGTTTATCCCGCAGTTTATTGCCATCGGCCAAAAAGTGAGCTTATTAAAAGTAGCACAAATGCTGCAATGGTATAATTTATTGTTCTTTTTTGTGGATATAGCAGCCGTATTTGTTTTTATAGCTTTGTTATGGCGCATGCGTTGTATTATTACCAATCAGCATGAAAGCATTATGGATGATTTTAAAGTTGCTTCGACAAAAATTTTATTGATCATAGGCGTGGGAATCATATACACGATCATTGTAGGCTTAGTGATGTTTTTCTTGATTATGCTGCCTGCACAAAACTTTTTGAATAATCCAACCGTATGGGCTATTAATGTGGCGCTTGCCTTCTCATTTGCGTATTTTTGTGTCATTGTTTATATTTTATATGCATTCGTTTTTACTTTACCGTTGATTTTAACGGAAGATAAAGGAATTTTTGCAGCTTTAAAGAAAAGTTTTTACTTGGTATGGGGTAATTGGTGGCGGGTTGCTTTATTATTAATTATTCCAACATTGGTTTATTTTATCATTTTGTCCATTATACGAAATATCTTTGGTGTTAATCTTACCATTCAATATGCTGAAGTTTATGATTATGCTGCTTTATTGGTATTGGCTATTAACATTCTCTTAGTTGCCCTTGTTGTGCCTTTTGAAGGTGCGCTTTTATTATTACAATTACGTGATCTTGAGCTAAGAAAACAAGTATAATACCAAGCATGACAAAACATGCTATCCGTATTCTATTGGGATTTGATTTCGGGATGAAAAGAATAGGCGTTGCAGTGGGGCAAACGGTGACCCAATCAGCACGCCCGCTTGAGACGCTCAAAGCTAATCAAGGTGTTCCGTCGTGGGAAAAAGTAGACAAGCTGATGAAGTCATGGCAACCCGATGCTTTGGTCGTTGGTATTCCTCTAAATATGGACGGGACTGAGCAAGATTTAACACGGTTGGCAAAAGATTTTTTAAATGCGTTGGAAGAACGTTATCAACTACCCGTTTTTGGTATGGATGAACGTTTAAGCACTAAAGATGCCAGAGAAAGACTTTTTCAACAGGGCGGTTATAAAGCACTTCAAAATGGACAAGTCGATAGCGTAGCAGCACAATTGATATTGCAGCAGTGGTTATCACAATACGAACAACATGAAAAATAGGAAAGGTATGAAAAAAGCAAGCAAGATTCGTTTTGGTTATTTTTTAGGATTTTTATTGATTGTATTGTTATTGGGGTTGGCTGAATATTTAGAAATTTATAAAGGTATGGTTCCTTGCCCCTTATGCATGATGCAACGTATGGTTTTGATCTTTTTAGCCGTTGTTTTTTTTGTGGGCATGATTTTTCGCATGAAAAGGCCAGGGTTATTTACTGTTGGTTTATTAGCTTTGCTTACCTGTATCAGCGGAATATTATTATCAGGCAGACAAGCATGGTTGCAGCATACTCCGACAACAAACCTAGGAGAATGCGGCGCTAGTTTAGGTTATATGTTTCAAACCCTTCCTTTGATGGAAGCATTAAAACATGTATGGACAGGGGGGATAGAATGCTCGCAACAAGGCTGGGCTTTTATGAACCTTTCTCTTGCAGAGTGGTCATTGCTAGGATTTTTGGGATTTTTTCTATTTGCATTGTTGCAGTTAAAACGTTCATTAAATACATAGTTATTAATAGCCCACTTATGGCTATGGCAGCTCTTAACGGCATGCCTTTAAGGTAATTTAAAAATTTCCGCAACAAGGAGATTTTTTTGACGGTCATGTATCTTTGGGCAAACCAATCTTCGCCATAGGAAATGAATATTTCCTCATGCGCATAAATAAATTTAGTACTTTTAAAAATCATGAGTTTTTTGCTTTCATC
Organism: uncultured Coxiellaceae bacterium; assembly: GCA_964453575.1. GTDB lineage: Bacteria > Pseudomonadota > Gammaproteobacteria > DSM-16500 > DSM-16500 > JABDBK01. The sequence goes on from CAYVRW010000074.1 coordinate 3,459, forward strand.
ATAATAATAAGTCGCATTAGGCATTGCAGCATGATTATAAATCGACCCAAAACCCATGGGCAAAAGACGCATTGCATGATGGCCAAAGGCAAAATTATTAAGGTCAGGACTGTATTGGTTTATAATTAAACAATAACATGCTTCAATGATGGTGTCTTTTGAGATGTCTTTGGTTGCAAAAACACCATATCCATGAATACCTGAGGGTTTTGCTATAATATTATGTTGTATTAGAGCGTCCATAACTCATATATAATACTTGCAAATTTATTATGGGATAATAGCAACTATGGCTATTAAAAGCATCCGTAGCGGATTTTTTTTTATGATTTTATGGGCTGCATTGTCTGCCTATGCGCAAAATGATTTAAGTCAGACCCAAACACTGCAAATTTATACCAATTTCAAAAGCATATGGGGAAAACCTAGCTGGTTATTAATTATACGCGATGTTGATACGGGTTTAGTATCGCCGTATTTATTTGATATTCAGAAAAATGATAATTTTTGGGTGGCATTTAGCTATGGTCATAACTACAGAATTACCGCCTCTGTTCTGCAATTCCCAGGGTGTGCAGAAATAAAAAATTTTTGTAACCTAGAAAATGGTATTATTTCCGGCAAATCCATGTACATGACATTATCCGGCGTATTAAGTCCAAATCCCTTTATGCTTAAATGTCATGTGATGAAATATGCCGACTCTAACTTTACTATTGTAAATAAAAATGTAATGACAGAATTAATAAATGAATAAGGAGTGTGTATGCAACTTGATAATATTCTACAGGCGGTGGGTAACACCCCTTTAGTACGTTTTAATCGAATAGGCCATGAGCTAGCTTGTGAAATGTACGGTAAGTGTGAATTTTTAAATCCCGGCGGCTCTTTGAAAGATCGTATTGCAGTGAGCATGATTGAAGCTGCAGAAAAAACGGGCCAGATTAAACCGGGTGATACTTTAATTGAAGCAACCTCGGGAAATACCGGTATAGGCATAGCGCTGGCGGGCGCGGTAAAAGGATATAAAGTGATTATTACCATGCCCGAAAAAATGAGTCATGAAAAACAGGTGGTATTGGAAGCCTTAGGCGCAAAAATTTATCGAACACCGACGGATGCTGCCTATGACAGCCCAGAAAGTCATATTTCAGTAGCAAAACGTCTACAAAAGGAAATTCCAAACTCCCATATTTTGGACCAGTACGGCAATCCAGCAAATCCAGATGTGCACTATCATCAAACGGCACAAGAAATTTTAGATGATATAGGCGAAGGTCTTGCCATGGTTGTGATTAGCGTGGGCACCGGTGGTGCGATTACGGGTGTTGCAAAAAAAATTAAAGAAGTAAAACCCGATGTTAAAATTGTAGGTGTAGATCCCTACGGGTCCATTTTAGGCGGCGGAACAGAAGTGCATAATTACTATGTCGAAGGCATTGGATATGATTTTATTCCTCCTGTGCTTGATAATTCCCTAGTCGATGAATACGTTAAAGTGAATGATAAAGATTCTTTTCTTATGGCAAGACGTTTAATTAAAGAAGAAGGATTGTTAGTGGGCGGTTCGTCAGGTTCTACCGTTTGGGGAGCCATACAAGCAGCAAAAAACCTTAAAAAAGGCCAAAAATGCGTCACTATCCTTGCAGATGGTATACGAAATTATATGACTAAATTTGCTGATGATAAATGGATGCGTGAAAAAGGATTTATGTCATGAAACAAAACTTAGCAACTCGAGTAATCCATGCAGGCCAATCTCCAGATCCAACAACCGGCGCTGTGATGACACCTATTTATGCGACATCAACCTACGTGCAAGAAAGCCCAGGCAAACATAAAGGTTATGAATATTCACGTACGCGCAATCCTACGCGTGATGCATATGAACAATGCATTGCTGATTTGGAATCAGGAACGAGAGGGTTTGCTTTTGCCTCAGGAATGGCTGCCATTGCTACGATTTTAGAATTATTAAAACCGGGTGATCATATCATTGCAGTGGATGATCTTTATGGCGGCACTTATAGAATATTAGATAAAGTAAGAAAACGTTCTGCAGGATTACAAATTTCATTTGTCGATTTTTCGAATCCTGACAATATAGTTAAAGCGATTCGTCCGGAAACTCGAATGATTTGGGTAGAAACACCGACGAATCCTATGCTTAAATTAGTGGATTTGCAAAACCTTGTTGCGATTGCCAAAAAACATAAACTTATCACAGTCGCAGATAATACCTTTGCCACACCTATGTTACAACGTCCTTTAGAATTAGGTTTTGATATTGTTACGCATTCTGCAACCAAATACCTTAATGGTCATTCGGACATGATAGGCGGTATTGCCATTGTCGGTGATAACACTGAACTTTCCGATCAGATGGCATTTTTACAAAATTCTGTGGGCGCCATCGCAGGCCCCTTTGATAGTTTTCTTGCTTTACGCGGTGTTAAAACATTGGCTATTCGTATGGAACGTCATTGCCAAAATGCGCTGGAATTAGCATTATGGTTAGAAAAACACCCGAAGGTTAAGCGCGTTATCTATCCAGGATTAAAAAGTCATCCGCAGCATGAACTTGCCAAAAAACAAATGCAGGCATTTGGCGGCATGATATCCGTGGAGTTAACATGCAATTTGCAAGAAACGGCAAAAGTGTTAGAACGATGTCAGCTATTTGCTTTGGCAGAAAGTTTAGGCGGTGTGGAAAGTTTAATTGAACATCCAGCTATTATGACGCATGCAAGCATTCCTACAGAACATCGCAAACTGCTAGGCATTAGCGATGGTCTTATTCGGTTGTCTGTGGGTATTGAAGCAGTTGAAGATTTAAAAGCTGATTTAAATCAAGCTTTGGCTTAAAGATCCCTGTGATCAAACGTCCTGCCTCGTTTATGATGTTTTGACGAGGTGGGATAATTTGACTTTTTATGGAAAAATCGGTCCCTGATCCAGGTAAAAGCAAACAAAACCAGTCCAACAATAGCCCCGAAAATGAGCAGGTAAGAGAAAATAATAATACCTGCGACCAATAGCACAATCATAATCCCAAGAAAAATAAAAGGAACAAGTCTAGATAAAAAGGATCGCATTAGAAACCTTCCCAAAGATTAGTGGTTGTTTCAGGTGCCTGGGGATTATCGCGTAACTTGGCCACGCGCAAGGATTTTTGCCGCTCTTTTTGTTGGGATGCGGATAATTTCGGATGTTCCTGATCAAATTTAATCAATAATTGATCAATTTCACTGACATAATTGGTAAGTAAAGGACTGTTGCTCATAATAACTTCTTCCAGTATTTTGGTTAAGTTATAACATAATATCAGGTAGGTTGTCGCTATAAGAAGTGGCTTTAAAATGTGTTAAACTTTATAATCTGTTTTAGTTTTAAAGTACAAACGATAGGGAAACCTCATGACATTTTGGCGAATTATTTGCATAGTATGGATTGTTCTTCTTAGTAGTAATGCACACGCTAAACACAAAAAGCATACAGTACACAAAACTAAAACACATGTTACCAAATCGGTGTCTCGTGCTCATGTCATTTATGGTAAGCAAAGCTTAGTTGCCGAAATTAACGCTATTTTACAAGAACTTGACGGCCATGCTTCGATAGGTATTAATGTTCGATCGATGAAATATGGCGACACATTTTATACTAAGAACGATTATCGCTTATTTACACCTGCTAGCATTATTAAAATATTAACGGCGGAAGCCGCGTTACTTTATTTGGGTTCAGAGTATAAATTTCCAACAACATTACTGACTGATGCGCAACATATGCAAAATGGCGTGATTAATGGCAATGTGTATCTAGTGCAAAGCGGCGACCCATCGTTAACTTATTATGATTTAACAGACCTCATGGTTGCGCTAAAATCCCACCAAATTCGTGGTATTACTGGCAATGTTTTAATTGATAATACCGCATATGATACAAATATTTTCGGCCCTGGCTGGGGCGCGAGTGATAAGCAGTCATGTTATGGAGCACCGATAAGTGCCAGCATAGTCAATCGTAATTGTTTGTCATTTAAAGTTACTCCAGCTAAAAACCCGGGCCAGTTGGCGAATATTATTCAAAGTCCGCGTTATTACCTCGGTGATATTCAAAATAGTATTGTAACGAAAAGACCAGGAACAAAATCATGTTATATACAAATGAATAGTAATCCTGGCGATCCTATTTCGATAGGAGGTTGTATGCCTAAAGGACGTGAACCCTGGGGTGTTAGTACGGTAGTCTCTGATATTATGCAATATAACAAATCCATGATGCATAATTTATTTAGCCGCTATGGTATTTCTGTGCAAGGGTCGATTGATGCAGGTGAAGCCCATCGTAATTTATCAACAATTGCAGTTCATCATTCCAAACCGCTACACACGCTGGTGAATGAAATGCTAAAAAAATCGGATAATATTATCGCAGGTTCCTTGCTGAAAAAAATGGGAGAGTTTTATTCTAAAACCCCCGGCAGTTGGGAAAATGGCGGTGCAGCGGTCAAACATATTCTTGCTAAAAAAGCAGCCGTGGATGCCAGCGATTTAACCATTGTCGATGGATCGGGTTTATCGCGCGATAATAAAGTTAAACCATCGCAAATGATGCAAGTGTTAGATTTTGCTTATCATAATTATGGGACGAATTATGAATTTATTTCAGCCTTACCCATAGCGGGCCGTGATGGTACGTTAAAAATGCGGTTACGTAACGTTGCAACTAAAGTGCGTGCTAAAACAGGTACCATGTCAGGAGTCGTAGCGCTTGCAGGTTATGCCATTTCGAAAGATAAAGAAGCATTGGCCTTTGTCATTATTATTAATGGACAAAATGGCATGGGTTGGAAATATAGAGAGATTGAAGATAAAATTGTGACGGCATTAACCAATTATTCGCGCGGTTCGTGAAATAATTGATAATCTGATACAATACAGACAGGAATGTTTAGACATGGAGGCAGTTTAATGCAAGCTCGTAAAATCATAATGTTAGCTTTGGCCATAAGTCTGATGAGCCAAGCAGCCTTAGCCTATAACAGGCATGGTCATCATAAGTCATATAAATATGCCAAAGAAGAATTTATTCCTCAGCCGCGATTTTGGGGCGGCATAGAATACATGACTATGTGGGAACAAAATGGGCCGGTTAATGCTCCTTTAGTGACGCGAAATATAAACTCACCGTCTTCAGGCATTATCGGTGAGCCTGGAACGCGGATTATTTATGGTAATGAGTCTGGAGTAGATTTAAATTATCATAACAGTAATGGCGGACGGCTTACATTAGGTGGTTGGATTGATGATTACCATCTTTATGGATTAGAAGCTAACGGCTTTTTGTTACAAAAAGTTTATACTAATTTTGATGCTTTCTCGCCAGGCGGCGGATTTCCAAGTGTTTCTATACCGTACTTTCAAACACAACCTGCGCCGCGAGGTGAAGCTGCTGTTTCTGCTAATGGCAATCCTAACGCTATCTCAGTAAATACCAGTTCACAGTTGTGGGGAGCTGAGGTTAATTTCGTTTATAACATATCGAATAGAACACGAATCCCTTTAGAACTGCTTGCTGGATTTCGTTATTGGAGTTTAAACGAAAGTTTATCGCTTAATGATACGATTTATGACACGGTTGGCGAATCGGCAACTGACGGCCTGGTTTCTTATAGCGACAGTTTTCAAGCGCAAAATAATTTTTATGGTTTAAATTTGGGTGTGCGTTCTAAATTAGTCGCCCAAAAAGGTCTTACCTTAGAAGTTATAGGGAAAGTGGCCCTAGGTGCCAATGCTGAGCTTCTTGATATTGATGGCACTACCGTGGTTACTAGAAGTGCGCTTGGCATTCCTAGTGGGGTTATTAATGGCGGTATTTTTGCGCAGCAGAGTAATGACGGAAGTTTTACGCATAATACTTTTGCCGTGCTTCCCGAAGGTCAAATTAAATTAGGTTATATGCTGGCACCTAATGTACGTGTTTATATCAGTTATGATGTGATGTATATCAATAATGCGATAAGACCGGGTAATCAAATTGATAGAAATATTAATACCACCCAAAACATGGCGTTAACAGGAGCGACAGCCATCGTAGGAGGATTGTCTCCAAGCAAGCCAAGTTTTAATAACAGCAGCTTTTTAGTTCAAGGGGGCACAGCGGGGCTTGAGGTTAAACTTTAATAAAAGAGCGTCATGCCAGATAAAATGATTTTTTCTGGCATGACATGGCTCACAGTTATTCCAATCTTAACCCTTTGACTGTTTGAGTAGGTTGCTCAGTTGGTTTTTCTTCGTGTAGATCAGGTGCTTTTGGTCGATCAAAATAAGCTTTAAGAATGATAGGTTCTTGTGCGATTCCGTTAATAAATGCTGATAGGCTCCCATAACCATGACCGTTGCATAATCTCCTTACCTCATAATCCGCCATGTTGCAGATAACTTCCTTCACAAGCGGTTCTTCTTTCATAAGCATTTCAAAAAATTTCACCTTGTCTGTTGTAAGAGGTTGTCCCCCCATAGACCAATGACGTGGAACGACATATTTTGCACCACTACACGGGTGAAGCATAAAGTCTAAATCTGCAAATTTCTTAAAGAGCGCGTCCTGATTGTCTGCGAAGTCAATCTTCATGAATTGACAAGTATCGGTCCATGTTTCAATAAGAGTGATTTTTGATGTGGGATTTGTTGATACATATCTTTGTATCATGTAATCTTTGTTCGTATCATCTGGTCCAACTTTTTTCCAATTTTTCATATCTTGTTCCTTGTTTTTTATTTTAAATGATTAAAATATTATTTTTTCCGAACAAGCGAAGAATAAACTAAATAGACTTTATTGCAAACAATTAAATTCATAGTCCATGTATGAAAAATAGAACCGCCACTCCAGCAAGCAAACCGCTTATTAAACCGATAAAAAAAGTGCCTGCACTAAATTTTTGTTTAGCAACAGCAATATTTTTTGAAAAACGCCGCTCTTCTTGATAAAGCCGCGTTTCATTGAGCACATCGTAAATTAAATTAGGTATTTCAGGTAATTTTTCAGACCAATAAGGAATATTATCTTTAACCCGCCGCAGAAAAGCTTTAGCACCGACTTGGCGTTTCATCCATTTTTCCAAAAATGGTGCGGCAGTGGTCCACAAATCCAAATCAGGATAAAGTTGTCTGCCTACGCCTTCGATATTGAGTAATGTTTTTTGCAATAAAATAAGCTGCGGTTGTATATTTATATTGAAACGTCTAGCTGTTTGAAATAAGCGTAATAACAGTTGCCCAAACGATATGTCTTTAAGCGGCCGTTCAAACATGGGTTCACAAACTGCGCGTATCGCCCCTTCAAACTGGTCAACGCGGGTGTCGGGAGGGAGCCAGCCGGATGATATATGTAATTCAGCCACACGCTGATAATCGCGTTTAAAAAAAGCAAGCAAGTTTTCAGCCAAATAACGCTGATCTTTCGTGCTAAGTGAGCCTACAATACCAAAATCAACTGCAATGTATTGCGGGTGTTGTAAATCCTTAAGCGCAACAAAAATATTTCCCGGATGCATGTCGGCATGAAAAAAACTATCACGAAAGACTTGCGTGAAAAACAATTCGACACCGGTTTCAGCAAGTTTTTTCATATCAAAACCCGCGGATTTAAGCGCATTAATGTCATGCACAGGAATGCCTTCAATGCGTTCCATGACTAAGACATTATGCCGGCAATCATCCCAGTATATTTCTGGAATATATAAAGTCGTTGAATTGAGAAAATTGCGGCGTAATTGCGAGGCGTTGGATGCTTCGCGCATTAAATCTAATTCATCATGAAGGGTATGTGAAATTTCTTCGACAATTTTTTTAGGTTTAAATTTACGGCCTTCACTGGAATAACGGTCTGCAAGATCAGCAAGTGTTTCTAATAAATCTAAGTCTCTTGCTATAATTTTATGGATGTTAGGCCTTAATACTTTAACGACTACAGGTTTCCCACTCCATAGCGTGGCAGTGTGCACTTGTGCAATGGAGGCGGAGGCTAATGCTTTGGTATCAAAATCATGAAATAAATCGCTAATACTTTGCCCTAATGATTCTTCAACGATTTTTTGCGCAAGCTTACCATTAAAAGGTGGTACTTTATCTTGCAGTTTAGCCAATTCATCAGCAATATCATCCGGTAATAAATCCCGTCTAGTCGAAAGCACTTGTCCTGCTTTAATAAAAATAGGTCCTAATTTTTCTAATGCGAGACGCAAACGCACACCACGAGAGAGTTTTTTATTAGAAAACCAATACCATGGATTAACATAACTTAAAA
>CAYVRW010000075.1:0-11352 GCA_964453575.1 uncultured Coxiellaceae bacterium
CGCCACCACCCCCTCAAGATGGCGTGTCTACCAATTTCACCACTCCGGCTTATAACTTAAACTATTTGCTTTTCTCTCCTGCATTGGCAGGCATTTCAGGAATACTATTTGGTGTCACTGCAGGTGACTCAGCCGGCAACGATGAGGCAGGTGCTGGCGTTTCCGGTAATTCCATAGGCAAATTCATTTGAGAGGACTGTTTAACCGCTCTCGTTGCCATATTATTCAATACAATACTGGTCCCGAAAAACAAAATAGCAAAACTTATAGTCAATTTTAATAAAAACGAACCTGAACCACGGCTGCCAAACACAGTTTGGGAAGCTCCCGAGCCAAAAGCTGCACCTACCGTCGCGCCTTTTCCTTGTTGCACAAGGACTAAGCCAACGATGCATACCGCTGCAAGTACATGTATAATCAACACTAATTGGTACATAATAATCCGTTCTCCTCTGCTGTCTTTGGTGGGCACGTCGCTATACAGCTGCCTTACAAATCTCTACAAAACTCTTCGCATCCAACGATGCTCCGCCCACTAAACCGCCGTCAATATCTGGCATGGCAAACAAGCCTTTAGCATTATCTGCTTTAACACTACCGCCGTATAGTATACGCACTGTATCAGCAACATCAATATGATGTGTAGCTAAATGACGCCGAATAAACCCATGCACAGCTTGCGCTTGCTCAGGGGTGGCTGTCAATCCCGTACCTATTGCCCAAACCGGCTCATAGGCAATCACAGCATGTTTAAATAAATTAATACTTACCGTATGTATCACAGAATCAAGCTGATCGACGAGTATAGACTCTGTCTCACCACGCTCACGCTGCTCTAAGGTTTCGCCTATGCATAACACCGGCTGTAACCCAAATTGCAAAGCTGCTTTAAATTTAGACGCAACTTGCATTAAATCTTCATGGAACAATATACGTCGTTCCGAATGGCCTACCAATACATATTGGCAGCCATAATCCACTAACATAGGCCCTGAAACTTCACCGGTAAAGGCACCTGACTCACCTGTGTGCAGATTTTGCGCACCCCAGACCAGCAAGCTATCGGCTAAAACCTCTTCCACCAGATGCAAATGGACAAAACTCGGGAACACTGCCACATCTACATTGGTAAGACCTTGCACCCCTTCTTTGATCGCGCGCAGCAATGGTAACACACTTGAGCGTGAACCATGCATTTTCCAATTACCTGCGACCATTTTCTTGCGCATAACAAATTTACCGCCATTTGAGTGGCGGTGATTGTAAACAAAGAATGAGTGGATGACAAGTCCTTCAGGAGAGGGGGATTTTATTGAAAAAGATTTCCTTGACATATTAAACATGCGAAGTAATTAATAAAGTGAATGGATAAGTAGAACAGGGAAAGTACTATGGCCTATAACAGAACACTATTCTCACATGGCTTTAAAATATCCTCGCTTAAACACCCAAATGATCATCTTCAATACACTTATTTTGTACGCGCCCCACGTTATCGTGTCATTGTTTTTAAAGGTGGCGGCGGACGCGCCTGGGTTTATCAGCATTGCTTACATATGTTTAAAAAAAATGGTTTGCTCGAGCATGTCAAAGAATATGGCGGCAGTTCTGCGGGAGCGCTTTTTGCAGTGCTCTCTGCTATGCCGTTAAAACGTGGCGAACGTGAACGTATCATTGAGGAGCTTAAATTTCATCATGATATATTAGACGATTCATTTGGATCGAAAATATATAGAATCATCACTGCCCCGCTTTATCTGATTTCCACACCTCTTTCTTGGATAGCAAATACTTTTTTATACGCCGCCAAGAAGTCTTGTAATTTACCAGGCGGGTCTTTGCTCGCCTTTCCTTTAAATATTATTTCGGGTTTAATACAATCTCTATCCCTATTGACGCACCCCAAATGCGCAGCAGTTATTTATAATGTAGTGATAAAAAAAGGTCTTTTTCACGGCAAAGAATTACAACAATATATTAAACTAGCGCTGCACGATGGCACTCAATTATCTATTGAGCGTTTTTTAAATCACATCGAGGATCCTAATACGAAAGAACGCATCATAAATAAACTTTTAAATATGCAAGATCTTATCTCAAGCATTACAAAGGATATAAACACCCATCAAATCAAAGTAAAGCTCGCAACCCACGATATCACTTTCGAACATTTTCATCGCTTAGCCGCTATTAAAGAGTTGGGTTTTAAAGATGTTTTTTTAACTGCAACCCGCTGCCAAGAAACCGTTGAGGGACGTTTAGCCATATTTAATTATAAAAATACTCCCCAAAAACCCATACATTTGGCTGTGCGCATGTCTATGTCCATACCGTTTCTTTATCGGCCTGTCTATGATGATGGCATGTATTACATGGATGGCGGCTGCGCGGACAATTTTCCTATTCGGCATGCAAGCCCTAGACGTTATGCCAATAATTTTGAAAAAGACTATTTAAGAGGCACCTATAAACAAGACCTTGATGTATTAGGCGTACGTATAGAATATGCCGAAGACTTGGGATTTTTTCATCATCCCACACGAATGATATCGAGCTTTTGGGAAAAAATTAAAACTCGCGCGCAAGAAATCGTGTTTAATCTTGTTTGCGGCATGGACATTGTTACTCCCGAAAGCAGAACACGGCATGCCATTAAAAAAAAATATCCTTTGCGAATACTACAGTTATATGACCATGACGTAGGCGTGACTGAGGTAGGCATTGATAGAACACGCAAGCATAAAATTCTACAATGCGAAGAAAAACGTATCCAAGAATTTATTAATGCGCACAATCCAGGACTCACGCATATTGAAAATCATGAGTCGTTTTTTCATCATAAACTCAATCCTACTAAAAACAGCATGAGCCGCAAACAACAAAAAAAATTCTTACGCTTTTTATTTAATGAAGCTATTCCCAATGAAAATATTTTTTCGTCTGATTTTTCAGAAGAAGAAGCAGCAGAATGTAGACAACAACTTATAAACAAATTAACTGTTAATCTTAAAGGTAAACAGTTTCAGCGTGAACAAGCAAGAGCGGAGCGTTCAGCAAAACGCTCCGGCGTCTTCTGTTAATAGCGCATCCCTCTATAGGATCTTTCCATGGGCAGAACTTCTCTCTCATAGAAATTTTTATCAATATACGCCTGCTTACTAAGCGCGTGTAATAATTCACCCTTCAAAACTTCTTCGTTGGTAATATCCATTTCGTTATGGATAATTGCACTATAAAAAAATAAATCTCCGTCATATTTGTCCGTGACCATCAGAATTCTATTGGGTAAATAATCGCTATAGGGCAACATTTGTTGATAGAGGGTAACAAGATCTTCTGTGCTTAATTGTTCTAATATATGGTGCGCGTTAGCTTCTCTTTTACGATCAATTCGTTCAAATTGTTGAATTTTTTTGTTAATTTCTTCTAACGTTGGATCATGTGATTGCACTATCGGTAAATTAGCAGTGACCGTGGGCGTCACCTGAGAAAAATAATCAGGATCTGACACATAAGGTTGATAATGTCCTCTGGATAAAATGATATCAACATCTTCTTTACATTCACGCGGTTGATTGCTTTCATAAAAAGGAATAGCAACTTCACCGCAATGAATGACAACACCAATCTTTAATCCTTTAGCCACTGCGGCAAGTGCAGAACCATCAATCCATGTTCCTGGTCTACGCATCTTAGCAGGTGATGTGCCTTCAGTGTTATCAGCAAACGCGCCTGGATAATCTTCAGGATGGGCCACCATTTCATTGACTGCATATTGACGCAAGGCAAACGCCATGTGCTTAACGAGCAGCCGCGGGTGAGATGTTTTAATTAAATGATCAAAGACTTCCTCATCGGAAAAGCTTGCTGATTCATTTGGAAAATAAAATCGATATACTTTAAATAGGCTGTCTAATGGTGTTCCTTGTAGTTTTTTCTTACGTTGCAGGTCTATTAATCTTGCTGCAATACTCTCAAATCCACAGTCGCCGTTACGACCGACATCGATATTAGCTTGGGGCATAGATTTCCTCCTTTGTATTTATTACCTATTTATCAGTAGTTCCCGCTAAAGAAGGTTGGCTATTCATTTTTATGCTCCAAACAGCACATCCCTGTGCTTAGTGTTGTCATCCTGACAACAAGTCGCTAAAAATGAATAGCCAACCTTCTTTAGCGGGAACTACTACCTATTTATCATTTTTTATAAAACAACACAAGAAAGTGATGGTGGCAGGCCTGTCACTTCATCTTTTGTAAAAACATGTTTAGCTTCTAGTACTTGCATAAAAAATTGTGTCACAGAACTTTTCAAACCCCGAATATTTTTTCGAAACTCTTTAATATAGTGGTCCCGTAAATAATTTGCTGCCTCAGGGCCTGCATGTCCATCAAAAACACCCGCGGTCACCGCATATTTACCTAATGGAACAACCATGGCAGTGATATTATCCATGGAACCTTTTTCTAAAGCATTATCGACTATTTTTTCTGCTAAAATTTCTGGTGAAAGCTGATGATATTGTTGAAAAAGATTACCTAACTCATTTGCAAATTGTTTGACACTACTCTTTCCTTCCCAATGTTCCATTGCACCATCACAGGTCAGCACCATATAAACGCGGTCATCAGGTGCAACTTCTGCCGTCACGGTCGTTGTTTGGGGAACATGTGAAAGACCTTGATCATCAAACTCGATATCGCCCAGCGTCCTGGTAATGGCCAAAGCACCCGCAAGTCTTGGTGTACCATACGCATCAGGTGAAATTACACCCGGTTCTCGTCCAATGCCATGCTGAATAGCATGACATTCGTCTTGATTATAGCCAGTATGCAACTCAGTATTACAAGGAGTCACTGATCTTAACGTGCCATCTTCTTTAAGAACAATCAAAAAACCAACGCTGTCACCGACATAACTGGTAAAAACAGTAGCCTGACCATTTTTCACATGACCGCTCGCAACACAAACACAGCTGCCCTCGATGAATCCTTTTTTGGTTAGTTTATGTTGTAAATTCGCAAAAGTCGCTGTTGCGATTCGCGTTTTTTGATCCTGCGGCATGTCCATGAAAGTTGCAGTTTCATCAGACGCATCCACCGCTACCGTATCTTCTTGCGATCTCGTTGGATTATTGCCATTGACTTCGCATATGCCAATGTTTTTCTCGGGGATAAGTAATGTGTAGTCATGTTCTGAAGGAAGCTGCAAATGTTTTAATTGTTGTTCTACTTCAATCCCTATCATGTTGTGCATAATAATCCCTTAGGTTCATTTGTTGAAGTGATAACATTATACCTAAGCTTTGTGTTTTGAAATAAATTTTTCTATTTCTTTGATGTTTGCCAAATACCTGGTTCGGGAATAACATCTCCAAAACTTTTTGCTGTTTCAATCCAGGATTTCATCGCTGATTCTGCTTCTTGTAATGCTTCTTCGACTGTCTCACCATCAGCCATACAACCGGGTAAATCTGGAAATTCCACTAAATAACCACCACCTTCTTCTTTGGTTAAAGGGCGAATTGTGACAGGATATTTAAATTTGCTATTCATTTGCGCTTCCTATCTGAATGTAGCAATCCCAAAACTATGGGCATAAGCAATTGCCGAAATTTGATCCTCAAGTATACGCATGGACTTAGCTTGCGCTTTGCGTCGCAAAAAAAGCATCCAGATCAATTCCCATATTATGTCCAAAATATTGTCTAAAAACATCGCTGATTCGTTCGGGTGCCAGCACTGCCTGAGATACAATTTGGCGCACTTCTTCTTCCATGGATACCCCATGTTGGGCAGCACGCAAACGTAGGCATTCATAAACTTTATCATCTAACTTTGTTATATTGATGCTTGTCATAATACCACCTCCACAAATAGATAATAGCATATGCAAACAATGATGGCGGGTGATGGGCCCTCATCAATGTTATATAGATCACTAAGTCTGACTTGAAAAATATATTTACAAGTGTACACTCATAATAAAAATTGAGAAGCTTATATTATGAAAATTCATACCACTGACCCGCTAAAAACCATCCCTAAATTTACAATAAACATACCAATTTTAAATGAAGCGGATTTGTTAAAAGACTTAACTCCTAAAACAGCACATGCGGATGAAATAGTGAATATTGATTTTTCATTAGAACTAGGGAGTTGAAGCTGGGAAATGATTTTCAGGAGAAACATAGGCCGGGCAATCCCGGCCTGTTTTTATTATCCGCCGCCAGATCTACCCGGACCGCGCAAGGATGTGATGCGTTTATCAGTACTTGCTTCCACAAATTTGGTCATTTCTTTTGGGCCATAATATTTAGCCCTGTCAGCTAATTCACCAAGTCTTTTTTCCATTGCTGCATCTATATCTGGCTGACTAACCGCAGGCCCCGATGGTATTTCTTCAAGCTTTTTGCCGGCAAAATGTCGATCAATAGCTTGTAATTGTTCTTTCTTCCCTCTTTCCATCTCTTTATCTGTCACATCATATAGACCTTTTGGTTCGCATGTTTTTCCCATACGAGCACAATAAATAAATAATGCGGCAATTTGTTCCTCAGTCAACCCAGCTGTAGACCTAATTTTTATGCCTGTTTTATCGGAAGCAAATTTTAGGTGAGTGTCCACAGCTTGCGCTGCCCAAGATATGACCGCCCAATGATCTTTTGGCATATCTCGATATGGATTCCGACCCGGAGGAATTGTATCACCTTTACTATCTGTATTAGAAATTGTGGTCAGCGCTTTTCCATTCGTCTGAGTAGTCAAAAGTTTTGAATTTAAAGTTACAGTGGTGCCATCTCCTCTGTCTACTGCCACCATTACCCGCGTCAATAAACCTTTATTTGCATCTTTAAAATCCTTCTTGCTTACTTTTCCAAGCATTCGAGGATCACCTGCTTCTCCGAAAACAACAGCATTCGGGTCCTTAACCTCAACTCCATAAAGCTTGTTCACCGCTTCTTGTATAGCAGCATTATCATTAAGTTGTACTGCTATAACTTCTTCTCTAAATTTATAAGTTTCATCTTGTCCTTTTTCATCTTTTCCTTCCGGTTCCGGTTTAATTGTTTTTAGCATATGTTGCAATCCCTCTGGTCCCGTTATTTTTCTTATACGAGCATCGCATCCGGAGCTTAATCTTTCGTAACGATTATAAGTTTTGCTCATTTTACCTAATGTACTTTTTTTATCTTCCTCATAAAGTTTTTTTGCAGTTTCCAATCGAGCCAACACATGCTCCAAAGAATTACTTAATTCTGCTTGAATAATAGGATCTCTCGAACCTTTTGCTGTTTCAATTTGACTTTGTAAACTAGCCAGAGTTTTATCGATATCATCGAATTCTTGACCCCAAAGACGAGCACCCGCCACACCTGATTGTTTAATGGAACTGATGGGAGCTGCGATGGCAGCTCTGAGTCCCTCACCTACATCAAGCATAACAGCTGCAGCACCTACAACTGATGTACCTACAGCGGTGGCTGCAAGTCCTAAAGTACCTCCGACGACTCCTAAAGCTCCAAAACCAAGGCCTTTTCCGATGCCTGTAACGGACCTCCAGTTTTGACCCTTAGCAGACCTAAAGGCTTGCCTAGCAGGTGCGGTGCTTGCACCCAACATATAGTTTGAAGTGTTGAGCCAAAGATGCGCGGATACTGCAATGGTCCCTTTGTCTTTGAGCTCACCCGGTGCTGGCACTACTAGTTGTGGCGGTACTAGCACTCCTGCATGCTTCTCGTCATGGCTCCTCTTCTCTTCTCTCCTTTTCATAGATTCTGCAGCTTCTCTTGCAGATTCCAAAGGAGCAGTTCCTACATACCGACCATAGGACTTACTAGCGGCCTTAAGATCAGCGCTGGCTTTAATTTCTTGATGACGTTCTTCGACTATTTCACTTGCAACCTGATTTAAAGTTGGAGCATCTTTCGGCACCCCTAAATCAATCAACGCTTTTCTTGCATTGAGTAAGTCAGAACTTTTTAATACTTCTGGTAAGACATCTGTTAATTCTAATCCTCTTTCACCTAATTTTTCACCAATGCTGGATGTATGAGTGCTAAGCAGTGTATAGAGATTATTAAACTCTTGTCCGGCAATGGAAAGGTTATTTCGATCTGTTAAATCTCGTGTAACCTTTAAACTATTTTCCCTATCAAGCAACGCTTTATTTAATGCCGCTTCAAGTGGCTGGGTCAATTCCGCAGCCTCCAGCGCAGGGGCGCCGCCGCCCCCCGCACCCCAAGTTTGAAAAGGTTCTAGTGCATTAATAGCAGCAACTTTATCAGCTTGATCAGCTAAGGCTGCTCGCATGGCCGTGATTTTTGCATCTGTATTAAATTCGTTATGTTCTTTAACAAGCTTAGTCATCAAACCCATCAATGCCGTGCTTGCGTCTTTTTTAATTTCGGGTTCTTTATATACTTCTGCACCTAATCCAGCGACATGCGCTGCCGTGAAACCTAACTTCAAATCACCTACTTTTCCACCTAACTCAGCTGCAGTACCTGCACGACTCACAGTCAACAGCGCCTGATAGGCATTTTTTGCATCATTACCAGCATTAACATCAGCAATCGCAGCTGGCACTCCTAATACTTTATCTTGTACCAATTGTTTAGCGCGTTTTTCTGCGACTGCAACTAACTTTGTAAATTGTTTTTCTGTTAACGTAGTTGCTGTTATATTTGCAGCGTTAGCGTTGCCTTTGACGACGTCGTCATTGAGAGCAGCAAGAAGGTCCGCCTTGTTCACATCAGTTGCTTTTGCTTGATCTTTTCGAGCAATTACCTCATTCAATTTATCTAGCTGCGGTTCTGTCAATCTACTTAATCTTTTTTCCAAAATCTCAGTGATTTTTGCTTGTGCTGCCTGTTTGGAAGGTTTGTGAGCGTCGTTAGTTTGATTTACAGCAAGATTACCGAAAACATCTGCGGCAATCTCAACGCCATAAGGCATATGTATCTTATTAGCGCCCGCGTCTGTTCGAAGAGCTGCAGCCATCTCAGCATTATTCTCGGCTTTAGCTTCAGCCACTAATGCTGCATTGACTATTGTATTATCGTCTACTGAAAGCGATTTGATCCATGTTCCTAATAATTTATCGCGAGAAGGGCAAATGGCTACTAGTTTTGTTCTTTGTGCACTAGCATCATTAGCTTTTATTTCAGGGTCTATGTTATCCATATTTATTACGGCCAGCACAGCTCCCGCGCCATCTTTTAATTCGATCGGTGGTCGTTGCTCACCTAATACTCTTAAAATGATTCGTTGGTTCCCAAGTATGGCATTATTAGCAGCGTCTCTTATTTCAGCGTCAATTGCTTGCGCTATCTCTAACACCGCCTTTGCTTCTTCCGCTATAATAAGCGGTCTTCTATTAGCCACGCTTTCTGCGAATGCTTTTAAGTCACTTATTTTCAATGATCTTGCTTGAGCCATATTTGCCTCCACCCTCTCATTTATGCTTAATTATAACACAAAACTACTAAAATCTTTAATAAAATGCTCATTTTTTAACCTCCTACACACCCGGAGCTGGTCGCGCCGTTGCTGTAGGTTTTGGTTTCTCACTTGACGGTAATGGTGTTTTATAAACGCCGTCTACCGCTTGCTCACCCGACAACTTGGCTGCCAATATACGCACTTTTTCCTGAGCTTCTTCGGGTCTGTTGCCTTGCTTTTTTAACGTTTCTATCAGTTGTTCAGCAGTCTTGGGATTTAGAGTAATCGTTGGTTTTTTATCAATATCCAGTGGTTCCTTTTGCCTTTCCTGAACCACGTCTGCAATTTTCATAAGATAGTCATAAGACACGCCTTTGTCCGCTGTCAATACTGCATTTTCACGTCCTGTTTTGGCATAAAACACATCGAGTATAGCCGTAATATCTTTTTTTGCGTCAGCATCAAAGAGACGCCATTTTGCAGTAAAATGGATACCTTCATCCGTAAATTTAAATTGATTGCTCATCTCTCCCCATAGCACATAATTCTCTTTTTGATTTTTCAGGGCTTTCAGGAAGTGTTCTGTTTCCTCTGTATTCCAAGCAATCCTTCTCTCACGCACTTTGCCTAATTCTAATTCCCTTCTTTGAAATCTCGCGAAAAGCGCGTAGTCTTCGATGGTGGCTTCATTTTTACTTTCTTCCTTCTTTTTCTCTTCTAATATTTTTCTTTCAATGTCTTCTGCTGGAGAAGCACTCGGTTCTGCAAGAGCTGCTACATTTGGCGAAGCATCTTTCGGATGCTTAGCATTAATTATCGCATCAAGTATGGTTTGATTTTTATGGTCGTCGATTTCTGCATTAAATTGAGTTTTTAAATCTTCTAAACTTTTTATTTGAGCATCATAAATAGCCGTTAAATCACGTTTAATGGGACCAGCAGGATTTTTATCTTCTATTTCTGTTAATTTTTTTCCTTTTAACGTTTCTATCTGGGCATCTATGGCTTCATTAAATGTTGCCTGCAAGTCTGATTCAAACGCTTTTTTCCATTGTGCATCAGAAGGAGGTGTACCTGATTCAAATTTTTTGATTTCGGTTTCAAGTTTAGTTTTGATCTCTGCCACTATATCAGTAGCCTTAGCTGCAATGTCATCCATAGCATCTTTAAATTGAGCTATGGCCTGATTACCTGCTTCTTGTTCTTTTTGATCATCTGGTCTTTTAAGCTCTTTTTTTAATCCACCAGACTCAGTATTTGCCATTTTTTTAATGGCTTCATCGTTTAATTTAGTAATTAATTTATCTAACTCAGCTAACCCTGCTTCTGCCTGGGTTTTACCAATGCGTGTTGCAAGATCGGTACCAATTTTTATATCTTCGGGGTCATCGCTTTTATGATAACCTTTAATATCTTTATAAAGGCTACCAAGCCTTTTTAGCTTTGCTTCGCTAGCAGGTTGGGGAGGGGTTTTTTGTTCTTCTTTTTTCTCATCTTTATCGTCAACATCAGGCATGGTATTACCTCTTACAAATGACTTAACACTATTATACTCCAAAAACTGACAAAAAATAAATCAATTTGTTAATTTTTGAGCATTTTAATAACTTCTTCATTCCATTGTCTTTTTCTTTCCGAATATGGTTTCTGCTTTACTTTCAGTCTCATATAAGCGCATATCTCTTGGCGTGGGATCGTAGTGTATGATTTCAATGGGTTTTTCGTGTTTATCACCCAATATCTGCAATTCCACCCAGCACGCCCTGGCCATTTTACCAAACCCGGTAAATTCTATCGTCCAGCCGCGCTTATAAACCTCGCCTGCCATGGCTTTTGCCGTCATAAGCGCATCTTCTAACGTACGCTCATAATTATATAAATCTTTGGGCACACCTATGATATAAC
>CAYVRW010000076.1:0-11343 GCA_964453575.1 uncultured Coxiellaceae bacterium
ATAAAGGCACCTACGATCCCTATGATAAAGTTGTTAGAAGTGATCCTCACATCACTATAAAAGCAACAAACACGATAATACATGAATATGAGCCGAGAAGAAATTTCTCTATTGATTATGCTAAAGAAAAAGTAGCGACCTGGAAGCGTTTGATGAAAAATCAACAGTATGTATGCATTGGTGGCGCTTTTGCTGGAACATATAAAAGAATAGTGGATGGAAGAGAGATTACAGAACATGGGTGGATATACGAAAATTTAAAAACAAAAAAAGGTTGTGACTCCTATTTTTCTGGATGGTGTAGTTAAAAATATAATGTGTTAAATCAATTGGCAAAAATTATTATTAATACAGAGAAGGATAAATTAACATGTCAGAAAAAAAAACAACTATAAAGTGGGGAATCTTAGGCACAAGCTATATTTCAGAAGTGATAGCAAATGCAATTAAAGCTTCAGAAACTAGTCAACTTGTCGCTATAGGCAGCCGATCATTAACGACAGCTAAAAATTTTTCTGATAAATTTTCTATACCTAGAGTTTATGATGATTATCAAAAATTACTTAACGATAATGATATTGATGCTGTTTATATAGGATTACCTAATCATTTACACAAAGAATGGATTATTCGCTGTGCGCAAGCAGGAAAAAATATTCTATGTGAAAAACCTTTTGTCATTAGCATTGATGAAGCGCAGGAAGCGATTGCAATCATCAAAAAATCAAATGTCTTTTGCATGGAAGCATTAATGTACCAATGCCATCCTTTTACCCAAAAAATACAAGAAATTATCCGTAACAAAGTAATAGGTGACATTAAGCTATACAACGCCACCTATACAGCACCTATTGCTGATGTTGCCAATCCTACCGCCGGTGGAAGTATTCGCAATCTAGGCTGTTATCCCATTTCATTAGTGAGACTACTTGCTGATGCAGAACCTATTGAAATACATGGCACTGGACGAATGAATCATGAAAATAACACAGACAATCAGGCAAGTGTTGTTTTAAAATTTGATGATGAATCCATAGCTGTTGTATCTACAGCAGATGACATTAAAATGGCTTGGCAATTTGATATCTATGGAACAAAGGGATATCTAAAAGTGGTCACAAATCCTTGGTTACCCAATTGTGATAACAATAAGATGCTTATTTATTTGAACAACGAAACAATTCCATCAGAAATAAGTGTCAATGCCGAAAAATCACTTTACACTTATCAAATTGACCTCACTAATATGCAAATAATGAGCAAAGGCATGAATGATTTTAACGAAAAAACTTTATTAGATAGTTTGGGTAATACCATCGTTTTAGAAACCTGGTTGCAGCAAGTAAAGACTATGAATCAAAAAGTCGAAATATTTACTCCAGAACATGATTGAGGTTACTGGTTAAGTCTTTGTTTAATAAAAAACTATTACTGAACAGTTGAGTATTGAAGCCAATTAGACTACACTTGAAGCTTAATTGGCTTCATTGATATCTCACTTCTTCTTTCCAGATTTTGTTAATTTTTCGTGGGAAATCATATCACCGTGAACCTGAACCACGTCTACCAAATGTATGAGATTCTTTTTCATTTACAGCTCTTTCCGCTTCATCTTCTAAGGCTGTATCAGTTCTAGAAGGTCTATGTCTCTTTAATTCTTCATCCTCTTGTCTGACGAGCTCTTCAATATCTACTGTTTGTTTTGATCTAGTTCTATCTTCTGTTAGTGACTCCATATATCTCCCCGGATTAGAAATCAATGTTTGTAGAGCAGTTGCTGGTTGTTTAGTATTATGTTTATTATAAACTTTTACTAACTCTTCATAGGTATTCGTCAAGTTTTTATCTAGCTCTCCGAACCCTGCAAATGCAAACTTTGGTATTTCATCTTTACCTTTACCTTGAGCTTCAGCAAAAGGTTTTGCATTATGATCAGCTGTAAGTTGTCGATTATGAAGTATTGCTTGCCCCAAAAGATTTAAAACATTCAGGGGTGTATTCTTTTCTTCATCTTCATCTATTCCAGCTATCAAACCTGCAACGTGTTGCGCAAGCTCATAACGCTGCTTTGATAATTCTCTTCCACCTCTTCCACGCAGTAATTTTCTTTCGTATTGTAACGCTTTATCAGCCTCTTTTTTAAAATAGGCAAGAGTAAATTCCGGCTCTGCTTTTTCAAATATACTACGCATAACGCCCCCTCATTCTTTAAGTCTACTATTATAATTATAGCATTGATGAGAAACTTGGTTGCTTCTAGATAAGAAATTGTAGTATTTTTAAGGGATTACGCCTTTTCAAAAGATGCTAAAATATGCTAAAAACACTGCTTTCACCCCAAAGTCCTAAAGAAGCTATCGAGAGCCGCCGAAATCCATGCTATGGTTTTACCATCGTTGCTGATATACAAGAACATAAAGAACTTCTGTCACTTCTTAAAGAAACCAGAGATGAAATTCTCAACATCATTGATCCTAATAGAGCTGAAAAACAACGTCCCATAAAATCCCCTTTGTACATAAAACAAAAATTTTTTCATGCCACTGTTTTCGGTATGACTCCTTTATTAGACCAAAAGCAATTCATAGAAATATACACTCATGAACAAGGGATCTTAAATCATGATGCCATGGACAAGATGTGCAGCACACTGCAGACACATTTGGATGAACAAAAGCCTTACTTAGAGCCTCTAAAATGCGAGCTTATCAATAACGACGGTACTATTCTTGCTAAATTCACATATAAAACTGAATCAAATGATAAAGCACCACTACTGACCTTAGCAAATCAATTGGATCCCGATAAAAAATTTTCAAAATGGGATGCAAACAATCCATCTCGGTATGCGAATGTCGCTGTGGTCATCTGCGTGATTGATAAGGACAAAATGAATGAAAAACTCGAGGCTATACAACATCAGATTGATTTAGCTACTATAAAGTTAAAAAAATTGGGTAAGATGGATATCACTCAACTTCATTTTATTAAATCTTACGATAAGAGAACGCTATCGTTGAAGCATATTTCTATATATGCCAATATAAATAGAAATAATGTTTGTATATTATGATAATCTGTTCATTATTTAAAAAGGAATTTCAATGAAACTCTATTATTCGAAAGGCGCTTGTTCACTTGCTATCCGCATCACTATGCACGAAATTGGCATACAGGGTGAATATGAAGCAGTGAACCTTAAAACTAAGCAAACTGAAACGGGCAAAGATTTTTTAACCATTAACCCTAAAGGTGCTGTTCCTACCATCATCACCGACCAAAAAGAAACGCTTACTGAGAATGTTGCGATTCAACAATACCTGGCTGATAAACACCACGCCACTCAGCTTTTGCCTGAGGTCAATGATATGAAGCGCTATCGAGTGCTTGAATGGTTATGTTTTGTAAACAACGACTTACATAAAATTGGTGGTGCTTTGTTTAATCCTATGATCCCGCAAGATGTAAAAAATTCGGTTTTTAAACCCATGTTTGAAAAGAAATTACAAATTGCAGACGACTATTTGCAACATCGTACCTATGTTTTGGATGAACAATTTACCGTTGCTGATGCTTATATGTTTGTAGTTTTAAGCTGGTTACCGCTATTTGAAATGGATATTGCACAATGGCCTGCTTTGGCTAAATATACATCAAGGGTAGCAAAACGCCCATCTGTGCAAAAAGCCCTCGCAGAGGAAGGATTGCTCCCAGCAACACAAACACATTAAGGATAATGCGATGAAACTTACCAGCAGTGCATTTAAACATCAGGACTATATTCCACGGCTTTATACCTGCGATGGCGGCAATATTAGCCCGCCGCTTGAAATACATGATGTCCCGCCAGGCACCCAAAGCCTTGCGCTTATCATGGAAGATCCCGATGTACCCAAACATATTCGCGAAGATAGAATGTGGGACCATTGGATTATTTTTAACATACCCACTGATACGTTACACATTCGCGAGGGCGAAGAGCCGTCTGGCGTACACGGCCTAGGAACGGGCCACAATATGAAATATTACGGCCCTTGTCCGCCCGATGGGGAACATCGATACTTTTTCAAACTCTTTGCATTGGACACCCTGCTTGATTTGCCCGAAAAATCTACAAAAAAAGAACTAGAAATCGCCATGAAAAAACATATACTTGCTAAAACCGAATTAATCGGTATCTACGGAAGAAGCTAATATGTAAAAAATTATTAGATAAAGTAGATAACCTATTGCTTAATTTGCCAAAAAACGATTTAATATGAGACTATCATGGACTCGGAGATGCCTAGATGAATACCGCTTTATTATTAGTTGATATCCAAAATGACTATTTTCAAAATGGAAGGATGCCGTTAGAAAAAAGTACTGAGGCATGTCTAAAAGCCCAGGAAGTTTTGCAAGTTTATCGCGCAAAACAATTTCCTGTGATACATGTACAACATATATCAACAAGACCAGATGCTGTTCATTTTTTACCTTGCACTAAAGGTGTTGAATTTCATCCTAATGTATTACCTACTAAAAACGAAACTGTTATTAAGAAACATTATCCAAACAGCTTCAAAGATACTATGCTGCTTAATCACTTGATTAAACATCAAATCAATCATTTGATTGTTGCTGGTATGATGACCCATATGTGCATAGAAGCAACGGTGAGAGCTGCTTATGATTTAGGTTTCAGCTGCACGGTATTAAGTGATGCTTGCGCTACGAAAAACTTGGAATTCAATAATATGTTAATTCCTGCGCAAACAGTGCACAATGCTTATCTTGCTGGGTTACAACCTTTATATGCTGAAGTTATTAGCGTAAAAGAGCTATTAAACTCCATGGGGTCAAGAACGGCGGTGACTGCGTAATATACTTTTCTTCCCTCCAACAGCGTTGGAGGGAGACGTTCTGAGTTTTATGTCTCGTCCATCGGCGTCGTGTAATCACAGTTTTTATTCGCACAAACCAATTCGGTACCGCGCTTTTTAGTAACTTTTATCGTCAAAATCGGCCAAGCGCATTTTGGACATTGTTTTGCGACCGGCTCATTCCAAAGTGCATAGGTGCAATCAGGATATCTTGCGCAGGAAAAAAAGATTTTTCCCATGCGCGATTTACGTTTTAACATGGTAGCCTGATGACACTCGGGGCATTCTACGCCAGTATCAGCAGGTTTTTGCAAAGGTTCGATAAATTTACAATTAGGATAACTGCTGCAACCTATAAATTTACCGTATCTTCCCGTTCTAAGTTGTAATGCATTGCCGCACTGAGGGCATGATCGACCTTCTACTATCTCTGGAGTCACGGCAGAATCCTTACCTTCATCAACACCACGTGTGTAATTGCATTCGGGGTAACCTGTGCAACCAATAAAGCGATTATATCGACCCAAACGTATAGACAAAGGTTTGCCGCATAAAGGGCAAGCTTCATCCAGAGCTTCTTGCGTCACATCGCTGCGTTTTACCGTTTCTAAAACTTCGTCAACTTGATGCTTAAAAGGTTCCCAGAACTCTCCTAATAAAGGTTTCCATTCTTTTTCACCATCCGCTATTAAATCTAATTCGTTTTCTAATCGCGCAGTAAAATCATAATCCACATATTGTGTAAAATGCTGGGTAAGAAACTTGTTAACAATACGGCCCACATCCGTTGGCTTGAAGCGTTTATTTTCTAATAATACGTATTCTCTATTTTGTAACGTATAAATAATTGCAGCATAGGTTGAAGGACGGCCTATACCGTATTCTTCTAATGCTTTAATGAGCGTGGCTTCCGAAAAACGCGGCGGCGGTTCCGTAAAATGTTGATTGCATTGCACGGCTTTTAATTCTACCGTTTCACCTTCGGTCATGGGTGGTAAAATTCTATCTTCATCGTTATCCGTTTTTTTAGCATCGTCCACATCTTCTTGATAGACTTGAATAAACCCTGGATCAGTAATGACCGAACCATTGGCGCGAAAAACATTGCCCTCACCTGCACTTAAATCCACGGCTACGGTATCAATCGTTGCTGAAATCATCTGGCACGCAACCGTACGTTTCCAAATCAAATCGTATAGCCGAAATTGTTCTGGATTTAAAAAATCTTTCACCGATTCCGGTGTTCTAGTCACTGCGGTGGGACGAATGGCTTCATGGGCTTCTTGAGCATTTTTGGCTTTGGTTTTATAAATACGCGGTTCATCGGGTAATTGATCTTTACCATAACGCTCTGTAATAAATTGTCTTATTTCAGCAATCGCTTCCTGAGCTAAATTGACAGAATCGGTACGCATATAAGAAATTAAACCGCTAGCACCACTGCCTGTATCAATACCTTCATAAAGTTGTTGTGCAATACGCATCGTGCGCTGAGCAGTAAAACCTAATTTGCGCGCGGCTTCTTGTTGCAAGGTTGAAGTAATAAAGGGTGCGGCAGGATTGCGTTTACGCTGCTTTTTCTCAACTTTTTGGACTTTTAGTTTACCTTCGGATGCTTTTAAAATCTTTTGTTTAGCATCTTCTGCATCCGCTTCATTAGTAATGGAAAATTGTTCCTGCTTTTGACCTTGATACATGGTTAATTTAGCGGTAAAAGGCAACTCTCTTGTCATTGCATCAGCTTGCAAATCCCAGTATTCCTGAGTAACAAATTTTTCAATTTCTTCTTCGCGTTCGACTATCATGCGTAACGCTGGACTTTGTACACGTCCTGCTGATAAACCACGGCGTATTTTGCGCCATAATAAAGGCGATAAATTAAACCCGACTAGATAATCAAGTGCACGGCGTGCCTGCTGTGCATTCACAAGTTCCATAGAAATATCACGCGGGTGATCAATTGCTGCTTTCACAGCTCCACGTGTAATTTCGTTAAAAACAACTCTATGTACAGGTTTGCCTTTTAATGCTTTTTTCTCTTCAAGAATGCAATAAACATGCCATGAAATAGCTTCTCCTTCGCGATCAGGGTCGGTTGCGAGATATAGCGCTTCTGCTTTTTTCATGGCAGCGACAATGGCTGTCACGTGCTTTTTATTTTTTTCGATAATTTCATAACGCATCTTAAAATCACGCTTGGTATCGACCGCGCCTTCTTTAGGCAGCAAATCACGCACGTGACCAAAGGATGCTAATACTTGGAATTGAGTTCCCAAATATTTTTTAATTGTCTTGGCCTTAGCAGGCGATTCAACAATGACTAGATTCTTTGACATCAGTACTATTTTCCTTAATGTAATACATCAAAAGCATCAGCAAGAACCATATCTTGCATTAAATTCAATGCATTTTTCTTGTCAGGTTGGTTAAACAAAACCATCAATATGACCCATTTAATACGTCCCAAATCGACTTCTCTGGAATCAAGCGCCATGACACGATCAATCACTATTTCACGTGTCATGGGGTCTAATACACCAATTTGTTCTAAATATAAAAGCATGCCGCGGCCTTCGACACCGAAACGTTCAATTTCTGCTGGCAAAAAATAACGAATAGCAAGGGTTGTAAGAGCAGGACCATCGGATACTGCTTTTTGAAATTGTATCAAGCCATCCAGCCATTGCAATGCGCGATGAATTTCATAACGGTCAAAACCAATTTTTTCTAATTCTATAATGATGGTTTCGTTATCCGTTTTTAATGCTGCATTGCTATCCATATAGTTTTCAAATAAGAACATCAATATTTCAAACATAGCTACCACTTTAATAAAATCAACCAAGAAGTGATCAAATATTAATCAATCGCACATATCCGCCCTGCGTACTTTTTATGCAACCGAGCAACTCCAAGGATAACAGCATGGAGGAAACTTGGCTAGCCGTCAATCCACTGCGTAGAATTATAACATCCAATGGAGTGACTTCATAAGCAATTTGATTAAGCAATCCTCTTGATTGTACATCCAATTTTAGTAAATCAGGTACTTCTACTGCTTGCTCTTGGCTTGATGAAAATGTATACAAAGCATTCAATTCTTCAAGGATATCTCCCACTTTTTCAACCAATTTTGCTCCTTGTTTGATTAAGGCATGGCACCCATGAGACAAAGGATTTTGCACAGAACCAGGAAGCGCAAAAACTTCTCGCCCTTGTTCTAATGCAAAACGCGCCGTGATCAAAGACCCGCTGCGCAGCGCTGCTTCTACTACTAAAACACCTAAACTCAATCCGCTGATAATGCGATTACGCCGCGGAAAATTTTTGGCTTTAGGCAATTCCAATGGCGGAAATTCTGAAACCAATGCGCCATTTGCAATAATGGTTTCAGCAAGCTTGCGATTGGATGGGGGATAAATGGAGGCCATTCCCGTACCCATCACCGCAATGGTTTTTCCTTGTTCACTTAATGCGCCTGCATGGCTTGCTGCATCCACTCCTAAAGCAAGACCGCTGGTAATGACAAAACCGCGTTCTGCTAAATCTTTGGAGAGCAGCTTCGCTTGTTCTTTCCCATATATGCTAGGATTTCTAGAACCCACTACCGCTATCTGAGATTTAGTCAATATATCCATTTCACCTTTCACAAATAACACCAACGGCGGATCTGTTATCTGATGCAGTAATGGTGGATAACCTTCATCTTCCCAACAAAGCAGATGACAATTATTTTTCAAACACCAATTCATATCAGTTTCAGCGCCACGCCAATCAGGTTGCGTGAATGATTGAATTTGTCTTGTGGTCAAACCCATGCTTTGCAAAGCATTTTTTGATGCTGCAAAAAGGGATTTAATATCTTTTACTATGGTTAAACAATGTTTAATGGTTATCGGGCCTATGCCATGCAGGCGATTGGCTGCTAACCAATAATGTATATTGGGATGTGGTGTTTGCATTTTTATGGTCGCGGTTTAATATTTCTATATTCAAAGGAAAGATCTGAAATTTCTGCAAGCGATGCGTGCAAAGATTTGAGCGAATCTTCTGTCAATGTTAAATCTTTTAAAGCATGATATAGCTTTCCAGTGGTGTCTTCATGCCGAATATGAAAAAGTCTATACTTCAAACGCCTAGCTACCGAACCTCTAGCTGCACACACGCCTGTTACTGCTTTTATCCATTTTTCATGATCTGTCGAACTCATCACTGCCTTTATCAAATCATAAACACCCTGTGGAATACGATAATCCTCGCCGTCATAGTGATATTTCACTCCACCCCATAACCCGGTAGATTTCCACAAAAATGGTATATTATATAAAATGGCTTTGAGTACCAATTGTCTCATTTCAGTTCCAAGTTTTTTTTCTTTTTCTTGTATTTTGGCTCTTTCCAATTCTGTTTGTAAGAATTGCGCATGCACACTGGCCTCTTGAGAGGTGTGACATGCATTATTATAACTCTCAACTGCTAACTCATAATGATGGCTCGCCTTATCAAAAATTTTCTGTGGCTTATATTGAAGATCAGCAGGGTATTTTTCTTTTGTATGATTTAATGCTTCCTGCGTTTTTAGCTGTGCCTCTTTTATCGCTTGCAAGCTTTGCTTTGCTGCTTCACAAGCTATTTTCATTTCATTTAACTTGGTATCACTTAATTTTTTTAATTCCTTTTCAATGACTTCAACTACACCCATATTTGCATACCTTGATGCTTGCAAACTTGCATCTTCAATTTCCTTAGTTGTTAATTGAGCAAGAGAACGTATGACGCTCATGGAATCTTCTTGCATGTTAACAACATTTGCAATAATTTGACTGTAATCTTGCATGGCTTCAGGCAGTAATCGCACAGACTCAACGTTTTTATCTTCACTAAGACATATATTTTGCACTTCTGTAAAACGTTTTGCTAAGTCATCATAAGCTTCCTTATGTGGTTTATGCACTTCAGCTGGAAATTTATCATGCGCTTGATATAAGGTTTCCATCGCCCTTTCTTTAAGTTTGCTCATAGATGCCATCGTTTCAGTACATGTTTTCAAAACACTATTTGCTTTCGCAAGTTCTAATGCAGTATCTTGCTTACATTTTTCTAGATTGACATTTTTTTTTGTTTTTACATCATTTATCAACGTTTTATAGAGTTTTTTCAAAGCTTGAACAATATCTGGAAGCATAGTCAAACTTTGAAATGATGCTTCAACGATAGAGGTCATTTGTACACAATCAATTTGAAAGTCGCCATAGGTTCGCATGGCTTTAGGTAACATATTAGCATGTTCATATTTTTTCAATACATCATCATAACTATTCTTAAGCCCATCAACTCGTTGCACCTCACTTTTATATTCAGCTCGCGCTGTCTGATATATAGAACCATTAAAATGTTGCAGCGCTGTTGTTATTTTATTATTTATCAATTTTTTCTTATCATCTAACAGAGCTAATTTAGCGTTTAGATTAGCCATAGCACTTGTTGCAGCTTCTAAATAGTCATTGGCATTTTTAATTTCGTCACTGAGTCCAGTTTTTTTCATTTCCTTTGCATATTTCATTGCATCTTGATAGGCACTTTGAACTCTAATGGTTGACATATCCATAGAAGTTAACAATTCTTCTGCTTCATTATTAATGAGCTTCATGGATAAAATACATTCACTGATGTCTTTATAATATATTTCAGAAGCATTCTGTAACTCATCTTTGGCTTTATTAGCTTCGTCATCGATACGCGTAATAACATCATCAATACTTTTTGTAAAAATTTTTGCTGAATTCTTTACTGGCTTTAAAGTTTCTTCTATTTTTTGAATAATTTCTTTATCGCTGCTGCTTTTAACCGCTTCACATTCTTTGCTGAACATCTCCACAGGCTGATCAACAATTTTTTCTTCTTTTAATAAACTTACAGACCTAAGATAGCGAAGAAAATAGAGAAAACTTTCTTCTTCGAATTGCACGTATCCGGGATACTTATCTTTTAATAGACCGAGATGTTTTTTTATAATTCCCAAAAAAACTTCACTATCTTGCGTATAATGCCGGCACTTTTCTATCGCTTGATTAATCATTTTTTCGATAGTATCTAAACTCATGCCTTCATAAGAACTTGTGTGATGAAAGTTAAGTTCCGGCACGCTCCCTATTATATTGAGAACACTCCCAAATCGATCGACAAATTCAGGATACTTCGTTGCCCATGTTTTTTTGGTCATAGACAAATCATGACATTCTTTAGCCGCATGCTGTAGTGC
Organism: uncultured Coxiellaceae bacterium; assembly: GCA_964453575.1. Lineage (GTDB taxonomy): Bacteria > Pseudomonadota > Gammaproteobacteria > DSM-16500 > DSM-16500 > JABDBK01. The sequence goes on from CAYVRW010000076.1 coordinate 11,125, forward strand.
TGTAATCAAATCCATTTTAAACGCACGGCATTTTTCTTCTAAGGGAGATTTTAAGTGCTGCAAGGCTTCATCTTTTTTCTTAATTGTCATCAACGATGTTCTGATGCTTTCTTTAATAGCATGCCGTTTTTTTTTAATGTCTCTTGATAACGAATCATATTCATTCTTAAAATCTTCTTGAATATGTGCTAAAGGTAGCTCAATAACCGGTTGATGCAA
>CAYVRW010000077.1:0-10626 GCA_964453575.1 uncultured Coxiellaceae bacterium
CAACACTTCGTGCGTTGTAGTTTATGTAAAAAAACAAAACTTGCAAGTTGAATTTATACTTAGTGCTAAAAAAATGCTCTAAGGCATGTACATTCCGCCATTTATGTGCAATGTTTGACCAGTTATATACCCCGCAGCCTCTGATGCTAGGAAGCTGACCGCTGCCGAAATATCAGCTACATGACCCAAACGTTGAAGAGGTATACGTGCTAACAGAGCTTTTTGTTGCTCTTCAGGCAAATTTCGGGTCATATCGGTGTCTATAAACCCAGGTGCCACTGCATTGACAGTAATATTCCTGGAACCTACCTCTTGCGCCAACGATTTGGTAAAACCAATAAGCCCAGCTTTGGCAGCTGAATAATTCACTTGCCCTGGATTCCCTGTCGCACCCACCACTGAAGTCATGTTAATGATTCTTCCGAAACGAGCTTTTAACATATCTCTCAAACAAATTTTAGTAATCCGAAAAATGGAATTTAAATTAGTTTCAATGACGGAATTCCATTCTTCATCTTTCATGCGCAACATTAAATTATCTTGGGTGATAGCAGCATTATTAACGACTATGGAAGGCATGCCGTGATGTTCTTTAATTTTTGCAAATAATGCATCAATCGATTCCTGCTGAGTCACATTTAAAACTAAACCTAGTCCTTGAATATTTGCCGCTTTGAAAGCTTGCGTAATTTTTTCAGCACCCTGCTCGGTGGTTGCAGTACCAATGACGGTAGCACCTTCTTGTCCAAGAGTAAGAGCAATCCCATGACCTATACCGCGGCTAGCACCTGTAACCAACGCAATTCTACCTTTATGTGGTAATGACATACGACCTCCTACTCTACTTGTGAATGATGGTTGAGAGTTTCTAAACTGTTTAAATCAGTTTGAATCAGTTTAATGTCGGGCGTTATTCTTTTAATTAATCCAGTTAACACCTTACCTGGACCACATTCAACAATGGTATCAATACCCATCGCTTCAAATTTTTTAATAATTTCCACCCAGCGCACAGGATGATAAAGCTGTCTCACCAAACCATCGAGTATCGCGCCTGGTATTTGATAAAACGCAACATCAACATTATTAATCACAGGAATAACAGGTGGTTTAATGGAAAGTGTTGTTAATAAGCGTTCTAATTTTAAAGCAGCAGGTTTCATAAGTTCACAATGCGAAGGAACGCTCACTGGCAGACATTTTGCTAACTTCGCACCTTTTTCTTTCGCAAGCACAATAGCACGTTCAACGGCTATTTTAGTTCCAGCAATCACGACTTGTCCGGTACTGTTATAATTTGCAGCTGTCAAAACTTCACCAGGCAATGCGGATTGTTCGCAAAGCTCATGCACTGCATTATCATCTAAACCTATAATAGCCGCGAGCGCACCTTCACCCATAGGCACTGCTTCTTGCATGTATTTACCACGCGCCTCAACTAACGTAATGGCATCATGAAAGGACAACGATTCCGCACACACTAATGCGGTATATTCTCCTAAACTATGACCAGCAAGCAGCTCAGGATTTAGATTTGAGTGATTTTTCAAAATTCGCCAAACAGCATAAGAGGCTGCAAGCAAAGCAGGTTGGGTATACATAGTACGATCAAGCGTCTCAGCAGGGCCTTCCTGTACCAACTTCCATAAATCATAACCAAGAGCATTGGATGCTTCATCAAAGGTTGCTTTAACTTCCGAATAGTCTTTCGCTATATCAGCCAACATGCCTATCGTTTGAGAACCTTGCCCTGGAAAAACAAAACCAATTTTTTTCATGATCATTCTCTTAATATTTAATCAATGCGGAGCCCCATGCGAGACCGCCGCCAAAACCTTCTAGCAATAACAAATCATCGCGCTTAATGCGGCCATCGCGTATGGTTTTATCAAGGGCCAAAGGAATGGAAGCGCTCGATGTATTGCCTTGCTCATCTAACGTAAGTGCCACTCTCTCCATCGGTAATCCCAATTTTTTCGCCATCGCTTCTATAATTCGAACATTTGCTTGATGAGGTATCAACCAATCCACACTTGTTTTTTGCAGTTGATTTGCTGCTAATGTTTCATCAAATAATCTCCCTAAAATATTCACCGCCAATTTAAATAGTTGATTGCCTTTCATCTGAATATATAAAGCTTGTTCTACATCCAAAGGTTTACCAATATTTACGTTCAGTGATAGCACATCTTTATGCATACCATCTGCGTGCAAATGCGTTGATAAAATGCCTGGTTTTTCACTTTCACCTAAAACAATAGCACCCGCACCATCACCAAACAATATACAAGTTGTTCTATCGCTCCAGTCAATGACTTTAGACATGACTTCACTGCCAATTACTAAAGCATATTTAACCATACCTGATTTAATATATTGATCAGCGATACTAAGCGCATACATAAAACCTGCGCACGCCGTTGAATTTAAATCGAATGCCGGACATCCTGCTATTCCCAAACGCTCTTGTAACATGCATGCGGTGCTTGGAAACATTTTTTCAGGCGTCGTAGTGGCAATAATAATCATACCAACATCTGCTGATTTTATACCTGCTGCAGCCATGGCTTCACGGGATGCCTGTTCTGCCATATAAAGTGCCGTTTCATGCTTGCCTGCTATATGACGTGTGTGAATACCGGTACGCTCAACAATCCAGTCATTGGTAGTTTCGACCAATTTTTCCAAATCAAAATTCGTTAGAATTTTTTCAGGTAAGTATGAGCCGGTGCCTACTATTCTTGAATATTTCATGATGACCCTATGTTTAAGACTTACAACATTATTGATGATCTTTGTTAGCATCGTTTGATGATAATTTTAATGCTCTCTCAACTTCAGCGCTAATTCTTTGCGGAATATTTTTCTCAACTTGGATCACAGCTTCTTCGATGGCATGGGCAAAAGCTTGCATTTTTGCACCGCCATGACTTTTAATAACAATACCCTGCAACCCAATGAAACTTGCTCCATTATAACGATCAGGATCAATGCGTTTGCCTAAAGATTTTAAAACGGGCATTGCAATAAGTGCGGCTATTTTTGAGAAAAGATTATGAGTAAAAGCTTCTTTCATTAACTTCCTTATAAATTTAGCAACTCCTTCACTGGTCTTCAATGCCACATTACCCACAAATCCATCACAAACCACAACGTCAATATCGCCTTTATAAATTTGGTCGCCCTCGATATAACCTGCATAATTAATCACATTTGCGTTAGCTAACCTTTGCGCTGCTTCTTTTACTAACTCATTGCCCTTAATATCTTCTTCACCAATATTCAATAAAGCTATTTTAGGCGATGGAATATTATCAAGCGCTGAGGTGACAACAGAACCCATAACAGCAAACTGAAATAAATGTTCTGCCGTGGAATCGACATTCGCACCTAAATCAAGCATGCGCATGTTCTTATTACCTTTATAGGTAGGAAAAGTTGAAATAATGGCAGGTCTGTCAATACCAGGCAGTGTTTTCAACACAAAACGCGCTGTCGCCATCAATGCCCCGGTATTGCCTGCGCTAACACAAGCATGGGCCTTGTTTTCTTTCACCAAATTAATGGCAACACGCATCGAGGAATCTTTTTTGGTGCGTAAAGCGACTGCAGGGGATTCATCCATAGCAACGATTTGCGTTGTGTTTTGAATAGTAAGCCTAGTTTCTTCGAGAGCGTGTCTAGCTTTTAATTCATTTTTTAGTATGTCTTCCTGACCCACTAAGATCAGCTGAAGTGACTTGAACTTATTTAATGCCTGCAATGCAGCAGGCACAATGATAGAAGGCCCATAATCGCCTCCCATCGCATCAACTGCAATGATCATGTTTTCCAAGTGGGGCTACTCTTCGCCGCTTTCTTCTTCAATAACAGCACGAGTCTCGACGACTTGACGGCCTCGATAATATCCATCTGGGCTGACATGATGGCGGCGATGTGTTTCACCCGTTGCAGCATCTACTGATAATGCTGACGCTGTGAGTGCATGATGTGCACGACGCATGTTCCTTCTGGAACGAGATTTTCGACTTTTAGCAACTGCCATGGGCTTTCCTCACTATTTATCTGTATTGCGCTTTTCACGCAATAATTCTATAACCTTAAACGGACTTTCTTTTTTAGTTTCAGCTTGTTCTGCTGATTCTATCACAAGTGGCAATGCCAATTTGCAATTTTGTGAACTATGCATAGGGACGATAGGCAAGCCAATAATAAGCTCATCTTCTATAACATCTTGAATAATAAGCGAACCATCTTCAACGACTATGCCATCATAGCCTTTAGGAAGTTCATCTATAGCACTTTCTGACGTCACTATACCAAACAGTAAATCACCAGAAATCTCATTCTCGAATGTTTCCATGCAGCGCTGACATTGCAGCTTTACGGTTGCATTATAATGCCCCCGCATAAAACAAATCTTCTGCTCATCCATCCCAAAAACTACGCTAACCTTAACATCGCCCTCATCACTGCTTAAGCTAGAGCGCAATCTTTCCATATCCTTAATTGGCAGCATCCCCTCAAGGCTTATTTCATTTTCAGCAAATCGAAATGGGTCGACCTTGTGAGGCAGCAGAGTTTGTTTTGACATTATACTCTCATCCAACCTGTAGTATGACGCGCGATTTTATGCTGTTAATCCAGTTTATTCAAGTGCTTTTAAGCAAGCTTGTAAATCATTATCTAAAGATGCGGTAATCTGAATATGCTGTCCTGTGGACGGCAGCGTAAATTCAATAAAATAAGCATGTAAAAACAAGCGCTTAAGTCCACATTGGCGTATTTGCTTATTAAATTCTTTATCACCATACTTTTCATCGCCTGCTACTGGGTGACCGCGATATTGGGCATGAACCCGGATTTGATGGGTACGGCCGGTTTCTAATAGGGCTTCCATTAAAGTTGCATATTTATAACGCACCAAAGGCTTAAATACCGTAGAAGAAGGCTTACCTTCATCATGGACCCGCACTATACGCTCACCGCTTGCTAATTGATTTTTACGTAAAGGAACTTCAACGTGCAAAGCAGACGGTTTCCAATGACCTTTGGTTAACGTATGATAAATTTTCTTTACCTTCCCTTCGCGCAATAAAGCATGTAACTCACGCAATACACTGTGTTTTTTGGCCAAAATCAAACAACCGGAGGTATCTCTATCCAACCTATGCACTAATTCTAACTTAGGATGCTTGGAACGCAATGCTTCAACGACACCAAGCTTAATACCGCTTCCACCATGCACGGACATGCCAGAAGGTTTATTAATAATGATTAGCCTATCATCTTCATATAAGATACGTGTTGATAAAAAATCAACCAATTGCTTGCCAGGCACCGGCACTTCGCCGCTCTCTTCCAATTGCAAAGGTGGTATACGTACCTGATCTCCTGCTTGCAGACGATAGGTTTGCTTAATCCGTTTTTTATTAACCCTCACCTCGCCTTTGCGCAATATCTTGTAAATATGAGCTTTAGGGATGGTTTTTAAACGATTTATAAGAAAATTATCAATGCGTTGTTCTGCCGCATCAGGAGTTATAGTTATATATTCAACAGAAGACTTAGCCATAGTAACTCTTTATAAAAAGACGTATTTTGGGTTTATTATCCACAAAATTCAAGCTATCTCGTTGATGGACCTCAAAAAAAATGGTATATTCACAAAGACCAAAAAAGGCAAAATGATTAAATAAATTGTATTCGCACTCTATTTTGCCAGCGGACTTGTTATAGATCCCACTGTTTGACTCTGATTGATCTTTAGTCCCATTTTGGTTATTTAGCGAATACCAGGGTATTTATTAATAGAAACATTGCGCTCCAAATTTCATAATGATACGCGCTTTATAAAGTGGCATGTTGCCAAGGTTTTTGAGAAGAATCATACAGGTGGGCATTGGACATTTTTTTGCACTGCCAAAATATACACCATAATAGATGAAAAATATTTTTCACATCAGGACACTTTTAGAAATGCGTATTAAGAATAGGGCTTGGTTACAATTCGCTAGGCTGAACCAAAAAGCCTTGATTTTAGAGGATCGCAGCGCAGCATACGTTGTTGGTATGTGAGCGTGCTGCCCGCAAAAAATCAAGGATTTTTGGCCAGCATAGTAGAATTGTAAACAGCCCGGAGAGCGCCTAGATAAAAAAGGCAGCACATGAAAAGAATGTTAATTAATGCAACTCACAAAGAAGAAGAGTTGCGAATCGCACTTGCAGATGGACAACGTCTTTATGATCTCATCATTGAATCCTCGGCACGTGAGCAAAAACAATCGAATATATACAAAGGCAAAATCACTCGTATAGAAAAAAGTCTTGAGGCAGCCTTTGTCGATTACGGCGAAGAGCGTCACGGCTTTTTACCTTTCAAAGAAGTGGCACGTTCTTGCTTCAAAAAAACTTACACTGATGCAGGCCGACGTCCTACTATCGACGAAGTGTTAGAAGAAGGACAAGAAATTATTGTCCAAATCGACAAAGAAGAGCGCGGCTCAAAAGGCGCAGCTTTAACGACTTTTATCTCTTTACCGGGTTCTTATTTGGTATTAATGCCCAATAATCCTCGCGCTGGCGGCATTTCCCGACGCATTGAAGGTGATGAACGATCAGAGTTACGTGAAAATCTATCAGCATTACAATTACCTGATGGCATGGGTGTAATCGTCAGAACAGCAGGCAGCGGCCGCAACCAAGACGAATTGCAATGGGATTTATCCATTTTACTCAGACATTGGGCTGCAATCGAAAACGTTGCGGAACAACATCCAGCACCTTTCCTTATTTACCAGGAAAGCAATGCTGTCATTCGTGCTGTTCGTGATTATTTACGTAAAGACATTGATGAAGTTTTAATTGATGAACCAGGTATTTATGAAGAAGTGGTGAAACATATCCGTCTTATTAGACCTGACTTTATTCATCGAGTAAAACTGTATAAAGACCCGACACCACTCTTTACCCGTTTTCAAATTGAAAGCCAAATTGAATCCGCATTCTTGCGTGAAGTAAGACTCCCTTCCGGTGGCTCTATCGTTATCGATCATACCGAAGCACTGGTCTCGATTGATATTAACTCCGCACGTTCAACCAAAGGCGGTGATATCGAAGAGACTGCGCTTACTACCAATCTTGAAGCAGCAGAAGAAATTGCGCGTCAATTGCGCTTACGTGACTCGGGCGGTCTTATTGTGATTGATTTTATAGATATGACACCTATCCGCAATCAACGTGAAGTGGAAGAGTGCATTAAAAATGCACTCTCGATGGACAGGGCTAGAGTTCAAGTGGGCCGTATTTCCCGATTTGGTTTACTTGAAATGTCACGTCAACGTTTACGGCCATCGCTGGGTGAATCCAGTCATATCAGTTGTCCGCGTTGTTTGGGCCAAGGAACCATACGTGGTATAGAATCCCTTGCGTTATCTATTATTCGTATCATCGAAGAACATACATTAAAAGAAAACACCGCTGAAGTAAGAGCTATTTTACCTGTCGAAATTGCCTCGTTCTTATTAAATGAAAAACGGCAAGCCATCATAGACATCGAAAAACGACAAATGATTAAAGTCATTATCGTACCTAATCCTCATATGACTACACCTCATTATGAAGTGGAACGTATACGTCTATCGGATATTTCCGAAAAAGATGAAAAAATAGCAAGCTATCAAATGCTTATTACTCCAGAAGCAGAACCTGCTGCACCTCAAGCTATTCAACGTGCTCATCAGGAACCTGTTATTAAAAGCATGAGCATGGACCAACCTATTATTCCACCTCTAGCGTCCACAGCAAGTGCTGATAAATCTGAAGGATTGCTAAAACGGGTATTCAATTACCTGTTTGAGAAAAAAGCTAAAACACCTTCAGAAGTTCGCGCTGAATACAGTGAAAAACGCCGGCAAAGCTCTTCTCAGGCACCGCATCATCGTCATAAATCATCCCGTCCGCATCATAGACCAAGACATCACAAACGGCCTATGCATCGCAATGATCAAGATGCAAAACAAAAACCACGTTCTCATCATCATGCAGAACGCCATGAAACACGTGAAGGTCATGAAACACCATCACATAAACCAACACATCACCATCAGCAGCATCACCAACAACATCACCATGCTGCAACTGATACAACCATCAAGCACACTGAACTAACTGTCATAAGTGATGTGCCAGCAAAAGAGTTTGTTGCAAAAGAAATCGCTAAACCTATCATGCCAGAAACTACGCATGATCATGGTATGGCAACTCCATCGGAAACACCTGCAACCCAATTGGCAAGTGAACATGGAACTGAGAAAAAACCTCATCGTCATCATGGGAAACACAGACGTCATAAGCGTTTTTCCAAGCATAGACATCCTCACAGTAAACGCAGATCTGCTAGCGGTAATCATGAATTCCCGCGGCAATCCTCAGAAGGTGAAGATATTTATGCTACGCCTGCTAAAAAAGATGATGTGGTGAAGGAGTAATATAAGTTTCTAGGAACAAGGCCTTCGATTTTTTCTCGAAGGCCTTTTATTTTTGACAAATCTTATCAGCCAAGTATTTAACGGTACCGGCATAATAAATAGAATTATTATAACTTAATAGCACCTTAAAATTTGGATACACTAAATAAGCATCTCCACCATCGGGTCGAATGAGGGAAGCCTGTAAATTCAAATAAGGTAAGCTTTCTCCATATGCAGTATGCACACCAAGATCGCGCCAAGCACTTACTGGTTTTGTAATAGCTGTTCCGATTAAATGCGTATCAAAATCCTCAGGCAGCATAACAGGAATCATCACAGGCTCATCGTTATGCCAATTATTTTTTACGAGATAATTAGCTATGGATGCAAATACATCTGGATAACTAGTCCATATATCTTTGCGGCCGCACATATCATAATCTACAGCATACTTAAACCAACTCGAAGGTAAAAACTGCGGTTGTCCAGTAGCACCTGCCCATTCGCCTTTAAATTGCTCTATGCTAACCTGATGTTGATTAAGCATTTGTAATGCATAAAGTAACTCGCTGCGAAATTTAGCTTGTCTATTGGATTGATAGGCTAATGTTGCTAAGGATTTAATGACGGGAAATCTTCCCATATACCTTCCATAACTCGTTTCCATTCCCCATAAGGCAACAATATAACAAGCATTAACCTGATAATCACGAGCAACACTGCGTAACGTGGATTGATGTTTTTTATACTCTTTGCGTCCAATGAAGATTTTATAATTATCGGCACGCGTGATTTTATATTCTGGGTAAGTAATTCTATGTTCTGGTTGATGATGACTAAAATGTTGTACACTTTGGTCCGGTGCTGAAATATTTGCAAATAATTGATCGAATAAGTTCGGATCTATTCCTTCTGCAACAGCTTCTTTTTTTAATTCACTAACCCATCTGTCCCAGCTGGGTTTGGCGTTAGCAGATAGTTGATATGAGAGTAAAAATAAAGCTAAGCTTAGAGTCAATATCGTTTTCATTATAACTCCGGTTTTTGTGTTCTTATTATTATATTATAAACCATCTTAAAGCATGGTATTTATGGTTCTTTAATACACTATTTGCAGGTAAATGTAAACATTTTATCTTTGTTATGGCCATGGATAAGCCTCAGGTCAAACACTCGGACCCGCTTTTGCTTTTTGTTCTTGCTCTACAATTTGTTTTGATTGTAATACAGCTAAATAATCAGTTAGCATTTTATGCAGTTCACCTGAGTTTTTGTTTTTTCCAAATGTTTCACTCGCCTCGTTATTCTGCTGTATAAGTGCCTTTACTCCCTCAATAAGATCCTCTTTCGAGCTAAACTTAGGTAGCTTTTCCTTATCTGTAATAAATGCTACAATATTATCAGTTCTTTTAGTAAATAATTCCGTGTCATATTTTGTTTTTTCAGCAAAAGCATAAGAATCGAAAACAGCCTGTATTGCTTTTTTACATTCTTCAAAAGTACAACTAGGCTTGTCTTTAAATTCATTTACTATAATCTTACTTACCTCAAAAATAAGATTTTTTAATATTTTATCTAAACTACCTGGTTTGAATGTATGCCCAGGTTTATCTAGGCCTTTTTGTCGTTCTTTACTATCTTCTATCTCTGTATAGTTAGCATTTGTTTTATACATTAATTTTATTTGTTGAAGTACATCAAATTTTGAAGGTGGTGCGCCAGTTTTCTTCATTACATTAATTTCATCTAAAGTGCCTTGAACTAAACCCAGTCTGCCTTCTAATAAATCAATGTTTCCATATTGGGCAACAGCAGCGCTTTTTATTGCACCTGTTATTCCTTTCTTATAGGTATCTTGATATTTTTTTAATTCTTGCTCCCACATCTCCATAACATATTGATCTGCATATAACTTTTTAGATTTACTAAACATACCCCCTCCTTCGCAATCATCTTGTATTTAATCATTATAGCATGTTTAAAATTTGACAAATTATAGAGAAATCAATGCGTTACTTATAGCAACCTACCTGATCCGCCCTAAAGAGCCAGTATCATAACCAACCCGTCGGGGGCCGCCGCGGGGGGGGGGGGGGGGGGGGGGGGCCGCGCGGGGAGCCCCCCCGCCCCGCCCGCGCGCGCGGGGGGGGGTGTT
>CAYVRW010000078.1:0-9797 GCA_964453575.1 uncultured Coxiellaceae bacterium
TCTAGCAATATTCGCTTCTTCAGGGCTTGGCATCATGCAGCCTAAAATAACTTCGCCTAGATCTTTAGGTGCAAAGGGTTGTCTTGCAAGCAACTCTCTTCCTGCTTGCACTGCCATGTCCGAGGCGCTGAGCAACCCAGGCTTACTCCTTGCTTTTAAAAATGGCGTACGTGCGCCATCAACAATATAAACATCACGATAAGAATTTGTTTCCATCATAGCTCTTCCCTATTTATTACTTGACTACCGTTTGTAGATCAAAGGTAAATTCATTAACTTGAATAACATCTTGATACAACTCATTATATTCGCGTAATGCAATCATTTCGTCCTGTGTTAACACTCCCGCATGAACTGCCTGTTGCAATTTTGATTCCAAACTACCGTAGGATGGTAATGTACCATGCCGAACAGCCGATTGAAATTTTTTCCACAAAGAATCTGCTTCTTGCGCTTTGACAAATGCATTTTTTAATTTACGCAATGGTTCATTATCATTACCCACATAACATAATTGAGTCAAGCGGTCGCGCAACTCAGATGGCTCTAACATGGTTTTAACCATTTGATGCGTTAATTGATCGCTGGGTTTACGATAGGCAATGCCCCATGGAAAAATTATCGCGCGTAATATTTTTCCAACCCAAGGCATAGGAAAGTTATTTAATAAATCATCAATAGCAATTTGAATTTCACTTAAACAATGTTCTAGACACCATTTCACGTGACTCAAATCACCAGGTCTTTTTCCTTGATCTTGAAAATACTTTAACACAGTCGATGCAAGATAAAGTTGACTTAATATATCGCCCAATCGAGCTGAAGTACGTTCCCTACGTTTTAAATTTCCGCCCAGTATTAACATACACATGTCAGACAACAATGCTAATGCCGAACTCATGCGTGATAATTGACGATAATACTTGGCAGTCGGCCCGCGCACCGGTGATAACATCAAGAAACCGCCCGTCAACCCCGTCCAAAAGCTTCGCACCAAATTACTTAATGCATAGCCAATATGCGATACTAATAATTTATCCAACGCTTTAATTTTTTTCTCGCTGTCAGGTGTTGCGAATAAATTCACTTCTTCCAAAATATATGGATGACAACGTATCGCACCCTGACCAAAAATAATTAAATTTCTCGTCAAGATATTTGCGCCTTCGACGGTAATACAAATAGGCACAGAAAAATAAGTAATTGCCACTGTATTTCTAGGCCCCATTTGCACGCCATGGCCTGCATGAATATCCATAGCATGCAGTATGAGAGTTCTTGCCATTTCCGTCATGTGGTATTTTGCAATAGCAGAAACAATGGATGGCCTAATGTTTAAATCCACTGCTCCTGCGGTCATGACACGACAGGATTCCAATAAATAGGTGTAACCCGCAATAACACCCAATGCCTCTTCTATGCCCTCAAAACTCGAAATAGATACATTAAATTGTTTACGTAACTTAGCATAAGCACCTGCATCTAAATAGGCGAGTTGTCCAGCTGCTGTACTCAAAGCTGGTAAAGAAATCGAACGGCCGACGGATAATGATTCCATCATCATACGCCATCCTTGACCTGCCATTTTCGCACCGCCAATAATCCAATCAAGTGGAATAAAAACATTTTTACCGCGCGTAGGACCATTCATAAAAGCTAAATTAAGCGGAATATGCCTGGTGCCAGTCTCAACACCAGGGTGTGCAGTGGGTATTAAAGCTAAGGTAATACCTATATCTTCTTTATCACCCAATAAATGATCAGGATCAAACATTTTAAAGGCAATGCCCATCACTGTTGCAATAGGCGCAAGCGTAATATAACGTTTGTCCCAATTTAAACGCAAACCCAACACTTCTTTGCCATCGTGTTCGCCATAACAAACAATGCCGCTATCAGTAATAGAACCGGCATCAGAGCCTGCTTCAGGTGCGGTTAAACCAAAAGATGGTATTTCTTCACCTTTTGCTAATCGCGGTAGATAATATTTTTTTTGTTCAGATGTGCCATAATTCAAAATTAATTCAGCAGGCCCCAACGAATTAGGCACCATGGTATTGACGGCAGCACTTGAACATCGAGTGGCAATTTTAGTGACAATAGTGGAATGAGCTAAAGCAGAAAAACCAAGACCCTCGTATTCTTTGGGGATAACTAAACCAAAAAACCGTCCTGCTTTTAAATAGGCCCAAACCTCAGGTGATAAGTTTTGATCAACATGAATCACTTGCCAATCATTAATCATACCGCATAGCGTTTCAACTTCATTATCTAAAAAAGATTGCTCGTCAGGCGTTAATGTGGGCTTTGGATTGCGTAATAATTTTTTCCATTGGGGTCTGCCGCAAAATAATTCTTTTTCCCACCAGACATTCCCTGCCTCTATAGCATCGCGTTCTGATTCGCTGATAACTGGCATGCGTTTCTGCAAAAATTCTATCAGTGGTTTTGAAAAATAACGTTGACGATATTGATGCAAATTCGCAAACAAAACAGCAGCAAGATAGAAGATCCAACAAAATATAAGAAAAACTATATTCAGCTTGCCGGCTATGCTTACTCCAACTAATACCACACCTATTAGTACTGTCCAAATTAATACGGGTACTCTTATATACATCAATCCGAAAACTGTAAACAGTAAAATAGCGACATTTAGTGCAACCATGCTATCTCCTTCATCTTTCCTAGATTTCTTTACAAGTACGGGAGTATATGACAAAAGTGGATTTTAATGCTAGGGATAGAAATATCTTTTCATTATGAATTCATAAAGCCTCGAAGTTGTCCACAGATTCTGTGGGTAACTCTGTTATTAAGCTATAGAAAACCAAATTAAACCCTATTAGCTTACCTTTCATGCCTAACAAATCATCCTTCTTCATGAATAAATTAAATCTTATATTCAATAAGTTATAAAGATTTTGCTAAAGACTGCCATAAACGAAAGTAAATATTTAAACAACATGTGTAAAATTTATAGCTGTGCATATTATAAAAAAAAAATTAAAAATCTAGACAAAAAAAAATATTTGATTTTGCATGTAAAGTTGTCCACAGATTCTGTGGATAACTCTGTTATTAACCTATATAAAACTAGCTTAATAAGTACAATTTACGGGATTCTCGCAAAAGTTCAGTAAATAAACATAAGTCAGTATTAACGAATTATCAATGACTTAGATAAAACAACTCATGTAAGTTGCACAAAGAGTAGAATTATTTAGGGAAAAGTGTCTAAATTTTAAAGCTGTGCATAAGAAAGTTGTAAAATAGTTCGACTGTCAAGATGTTATAAAAAAAAATTTATTGTGTTTTTGGGATTTAAATTTGGGTATAGTGCAGAGATTCAAAACTTGAGAAATATCCTTATGCCTAAACATTATAATGAGACAAGCGGCAATTCGACAGAAGAAATATTAAAAATAATTAACAAATCGACGCCGAAAGAAACTGAAGAACTGTATCAGATGGTGTTAGATAGCGTGAGCAAAGAAGATCTTGAAAAAGTCATGGCTTTGCATCGCGCGAAAGCCTCTAGAGACGAAGCGAGGATCCTTGGGATGCCGTTGGTCCATGGGCCGAGATAAAGAATGTAGGGTGGGCAAAGGAGTGAAGCGACGTGCCCACCCTACATTCTTGTAGCGGAGAAAGGGAAAATAAAGAATCACTCTATATTTGCTTTACTCACCTTCGCAGCCCTTGCATAAGGATAACGTGCCAATTCTTCCGGTGCGAAATCATCCACAGCAATCACTTTAAGCCGCGCTTCTTGCGCTGCATAAAAAATTTCTAAATCACCTGCCGAAATAAGTTTTTTCTCAAAAGCCTGTTTCATTTGTTCCGGCAAACTATCATTTTTAATGAGGCCGTCATTCACCGCTTGTTTAACCACTTTTTCGACTTCTTCAGCAGCAATGACTTTTATTAATGCATCTTCTAACACTGCGCACATATTTCCTGGAACATCGGTGAGAAATGCACCTTCTGATAAGCGAAAACGAGTGGCGGTTGGCTCTAAAAAAAGATGAGCTACTTTTTGACTCAACTTATCATTAGGTAAGGAAAAATGCATCCCCCATGGGAAAATAATAAAACGTAACAAATAACCTAGCCAACGATTAGGAAAGTTTTTTAATAAATCATCAAAACGTTGTTGGATTTGATAAAGGCAATACAAACTCGCCCAACGCACTACCGGCAAATCATCTTTATTTTCACCTTGATCAAAATAATGTTTTAAAACAGCCGACAACATATATAAATAACTTAAAATATCGCCTAACCGTGCTGAGATATTTTCTCTGCGCTTAAGTGAGCCGCCCAATACCATCATAGAAATGTCGGATATCATGGCAAATGCTGCGCTAAATCTTGACGCTTGTTGGAAATAACGTTTCTTTTTGCCTTTAGAAAAACGAATTAACCAGCCGCCTGTTAAGCCTAAGACAAATGTTCGCACAAAATTCGTCAAGAAATATCTCATATGACCCATTAATGCTTTATCAAAAGCTTGCAAACTCTTTTCTTCATCTTCCAATTGCGCCGCTTCAAATTCAGCAAAAACATACGGATGACATCGCATCGCACCTTGTCCAAATATAATCATATTTCGCGTCAAAATGTTGGCGCCTTCAACGGTAATCGCAATAGGAATAGCTTGATAACTGCGTCCAAGATAATTTTGTGGGCCCAGCATAATGCCTTTGCCGCCATGCATATCCATGGCATCGTTACCCACCACTCTACCCATTTCAGTCACATGATATTTAGTGATAGCAGAGGCAAGCGCTGGTTTTTCGCCTAAATTAATCATACCTGCAGTAAAGGTACGAGTCGCATCCATGATATAAGTCAACCCTACGATGCGTGCCAATACCTCTTCTATACCTTCAAAACGACCAATGGGTACTTTAAACTGACGACGCACTCTGGCATAAGCACCACCTGCATAAGCCGCAACTTTAGCACCTGCGATAGCACTGGCTGGTAAAGAAATCGCGCGTCCCGCTGCCAAACATTCCATTAACATACGCCAGCCTTGTCCAATCATCGCAGGGCCGCCAATAATGTAATCTAACGGAATAAAAACATCATGCCCTTGCGTAGGCCCATTTTGAAAAGCAATATCACAGGGTAAATGACGACGTCCAATCACAACACCGGGTGTATCACGAGGAATAAGCGCACAAGTAATACCAAGATTTTTTTGACCGCCTAATAAATGCTCTGGATCATATAATTTGAAAGCAAGACCAATCACCGTTGCGATAGGCGCTAAAGTAATATAACGTTTATTCCAATTGAGGCGTATGCCTAATACTTTTTGGCCATTATGTTCACCCCAGGTGACATAACCTTTATCAGTCATGGCACCCGCATCAGAACCTGCTTCTAATCCAGTTAATGCAAAACATGGCACTTCTTCGCCGCGCGCTAACCTTGGTAAATAATAATTTTTTTGCTCTTCGGTACCGTAATGTTGTAACAATTCACCCGGCCCAAGGGAATTTGGAACAGCTATCGATGTTCCGACCGCCGCACTTCTACCATACACTTTGGTTAAAACTTGTGATTGCGCATAAGCAGAAAATGCTTTACCTCCGTATTGCTTACGGATTTGCAACCCAAAAAACCCTTGATCTTTTAAGAATTGCCACATTTCGGGAGATAAATCGACTCTATTATGCGTAATATCCCAATCATCAATTGCCGCACATAAGGTCTCAACAGGGCCTTTTAAAAATTCTTCTTCTTCAAATGTTAATTCGGGTTTGGGAAAATTGAGTAATTTATTCCAATTGGGATCACCACAAAATAAATCACCTTCCCAGGCAATGGTTCCTGCAGATAGTGCTTCACGTTCAGTGCTTGACATGGTAGGCATGCTTTTACGATAAAAACGCAATACCCTTTTAGTAAAAAACTTTTGCCGCCAATCTGTTGCATATAATGGAATAATAATCGCCAAGAAAATGACAAAAATAGTCACCGATGTTGCAATGGCCGCATGACTTAAAATCGCCATTAAAACAAAAAATATCGATAATCCTAACGTCCAAACCTGCAAACTTGCTCGTTGATAAGCTAACGTACAAAAACACGCTATAAATCCTAGCAGCCAAACCCATCCCATATGACTTTCCTTATTTTAAATTCATTCCTAAAAATTATTGGTGTTCTTTTGCAACAGCATAAATGCCAGGAGCATTGCGCAAGTATCCCTCGTAATCCAACCCAAAACCAAATAAATATCTATCTTCCGTCTCAAGGCCGACAAAATCAGGAATAAAATCGCCGCCATCTTCCCGTTTTCGAATTTTATTGACCATCACTGCCGTTAAAACTTCGGCAGCATTCGCTTGTTTACAATAATCGATAATCGCAGCTAAAGTAATACCGCCATCAAGAATATCATCTACGATTAACACCGTGCGATTTTTTAATGATTTCCTCGGTTCCACTAACCAATGTAAATCACCGCCGCGTATTTGATCTCTGTAACGCGTCGCATGAATGTAATCCACTTCAAGCGGAAAATTAAGACGTGTTAACAAATGTCCTGCTGGTATAAGCGCGCCTACCATGACGCATAAAATAAGTGGATTTGAATCTTTCAATTTTTTGTTAATGGTTGCTGACATTTTATCTAAAGCATTTTCGACAGCTTTTAAATCATACAAACAATCTGCTTTATCTAAAACATCTTTAATTTTACCATTCACGGATTTTTCTATGATTTCCATGTTTATTCCTTACATTACAGTTTGACTATTTTCATTTAATTTCATAATACGGCGATACGTTTCTTGCCATTTGGGACTTTTTTTAAGATCATCCGCTGATAACAAACATTTTCCTTGCATTTTTTCAAATAAATCATGATCGACAACAGCATGCTGCGGCAATCCATCTATCGCTTGGATGGCGCCGAGTCGATTATTACAAATCAATACCATGTTACAACCTGCCGATAATGCCGCTTTCGCCCGATCAAGATAATTGCCTGCAAACGCTGCGCCATGCATATTTAAATCATCACTAAAAATCATGCCGGCAAACTGATGATTTTTTCGTAATACAGTTTGCAGCCAATAGGACGAAAATCCTACGGGTTTTTCATCCACTGCAGAAAAAACAATATGCGCCGGCATAATCGCATCTAAATGCGTAGACATCAATGCTTTAAAGGTTTGTAAATCATCTTGCATGATGTCAGCTAAACACCGTTCATCAAGCGGCAATGTTACATGAGAATCTGCAATGACAGAACCATGACCAGGAAAATGTTTACCGGTTGCAGCCATCCCTGCTTTATGCATGCCATTAATCCATGCTTTTGCAAGCGCAATCACACAATCAGGATCACGATGAAACGCCCTATCACCTATCGCGGGATTCGCTGTTTTATGCAAATCCAAGACCGGTGCAAAACTCATGTCCACGCCTAAAGAAAGCAATTCACTTGCCATCAGCCATGCACAATTTTCAGCAAATAATAATGCTTGCGCCGGGTCTGCATCATACCATTGGCCTATCATTCCCATGCTAGGCAATCGCGTAACACCTTCTTTAAATCGCTGAACTCTTCCGCCTTCTTGATCAACTGTAATCAATAGCGGCGTGTCTCTAGCTTCTCGAATCGCTTTGCAAAGATGGGCGATTTGTTCAGGATTTTCATAATTTCGAGCAAATAATATTACCCCACCCACGGATGGATGTTGTATGATTTCCCGCTCTTCCTGGGTCATTTCAGTCCCTGCTAAATCAAGCACGACTGGACCGATTCTTTGTAACATAATAGTAGCCTGTGTTATCGAACCCGGAATTATACACCGTGAAGTGATCAGTAGAATAGAGAGAGGTTAAAATAATGAGTGAGATGAATGAATTATATACCATACGTGACTTTATTCGATGGGCGGTAAGCCAATTTAATGAAGCAAACCTCTATTATGGCCATGGCACTGAGACCGCTTGGGATGAGGCGATTGCTCTTATTTTGCACACCATTCATTTACCGCATGATATTAATCCTATGGTTTTAGACGCACGTTTAACGCAAAGTGAGCGAAAATTATTGCTTAGTGTTATTGAAAAGCGTGTTCGTGAACGCATACCCGTGCCTTATATCACCCATGAAGCATGGTTTGCAGGCCTGCCCTTTTATGTTGATGAAAGAGTATTAATCCCTCGATCTCCTATGGCTGAACTTATTGAAAATCATTTTCAACCTTGGGCGGAACATTCTATTGAAAATATTTTAGACCTTTGCACTGGCAGCGGTTGTATTGCGATTGCTTGTGCAAAAGCATTTCCGGATGCTTTAGTTGATGCGACAGATATTTCAGCTGATGCGATTGAAGTGGCAAACATGAATATTCTACGTCATGAATGTGCTGATCAAGTCCAGGTTTATAAAGCAGATTTATTTGATGGATTACCTGCAAAAAAATATGATTTGATCATCAGTAATCCGCCTTATGTCGATGCAGAAGATATGGCGGCATTACCGCAAGAATTTCGCCATGAACCAACGCTTGCTTTAGCGGCTGGCAATGATGGACTTGATATTGTGAAACGCATATTATCCGACGCTAAAAAATATTTAACACCTGACGGCCTTCTTGTTGTTGAAGTGGGCAATAGTGAAGTCGCCCTAACTGAAAAATTTTCTGATATACCCTTTATGTGGCTAGAATTTCAGCGCGGTGGCGGCGGGGTGTTTTTGTTGACGTATGAACAGTTAACAACCTAATATAATGTGTCGATTTAAGCAATGCGTGTTAAATAATTAATTCGCAAAATTAATTTTTATTCTCTCTATTTTCGTATAATATAGCCTCGATTATTATTATCATTTTAAAATCATTTGAGGAGAGCTTAATGCAGAATAGACTATTTACAGATCAACAAAAAATTACACATTTTACCTACATTGATTTGTTAAATGATAAACCCACTTATCTTGTTGAATTAACCCTTCCAAAATCAGCGGCCATTCCACAAGGTTTTGGTCTTGAAAAATGGGGAACAGCATACTTTGGCGCTGATATGATTCCACAAGCAAAAGACCGTGAATTTTATGCATACAATACGCGAGAAATCACTGATTGGCCGCCGCTTAAGAGTTTATTTGATACCTTAAAATCTACTGGCTATAGCGTTTTTTATACATTTGATGGGGCACATCGAGAAGTTGAAGATTTTGATACATTTAAAAATGCAGTTATTAGCGAGTACAATAGACACCAAAAAGGAAAAGCTGAATTATTTTGCATAACTCCAAATTAACGCCGTCGAGCAACGGCTAAACTCCCGCCATATCATAAGATTGGCGGGACTATTTCATAGCAATATACAACCCCTATGACCTCTTCTCTGCTCATTTTCCACTGATTGTGAATCAGAAGATGTAGGTATTAGATTCTGAGGAGTAGACGCGCTAGCTGAAAATGAGCCAAATCTTGTTAGCAATTCACCATTTGAAATAGCAGGTGCGGATAATCCTAATTCTTCACGAAATCTGTTCATTAATGCTTTATCTTCCTGAGGCACTTCTTCATCTCTCATTCTATTTAAAAAAAGTTTTGCAATGTCCCATTTTTTATTTGCACAAGCAAAAAGAAACGGACTTTGGCCGCCATTATGCTTAACAAAAATATTGGTTTGATTTGTTAAGTAATTTTCAATTAAAAATTTAACCGCCTCTTGATGATCATTTAATACTGCTCTATGCAAGGGAGTTGTACCATCATCTATCCGAGGTTTAGCTAAATCTACTTTAGCCTCAGCTA
>CAYVRW010000079.1:0-9761 GCA_964453575.1 uncultured Coxiellaceae bacterium
AAGCCTGTGGTTAGAAATTCTTCATATGGAACATTACAAAAAAGTCTTTTTCAACTTCAACCGGGCGAATGTAATTCTCAATTAGAGGAGTTGCATCAACCAGAGAAACTTGCTTCACAGCATTCATCTATTCCTGCTAGTTGCGATGTTAAAGGGGGACAAAATGTTTTGTCCCCTTGATTAGGGTCTATCGTTTATTTATTATCTTCGTACGTGTTGCAAAGGGTGCATGACAAGTTGGCGAAGAAGCTGCCTCTGCAGCTGAACTTGCAAGGGTTGCTCCTGAAATGAGTGTTTGATTAAATAGCAACCCATTCCCATAACCGCTCGCAAAGCCACAGGGAGAACCTGCTAATGCCATTCCTGCTATAGTATCAATACCTGAGCTGTGAGAACTTCCGGTTAATAAACCTAACGTAAATCCAGTGGAAGATGCGCTTGATTTGTGACCTTCTTTTGCCATAGCACATAGTGCAGCTACATAACAACTCCCTATCGCCAGCATAGGGCCTCCGATGAGTGCTACATTCGCCGTTTGTGCGCCGAATCCACTATTAATTACGGGTGGATCTAGTACTTGTTTGGCCAAAGGATACCCATAAGGATAAGAACGTAATGGATTCATAGAAGCTCTTTTCGAAGTAGTGGTGCTAATAACTTCTACATTCCCATTTAGATCACGAGTATTTTTTGTGTGTAAACATGCCAATTTATTTAATGAATTCCAAAGACCTCCACCATTCATATTATCCGTAGGGGTAAATGTCATTTTTACTTCAACTGGGACGGTCCCTAAAGAATCATCACCGCGTACTTTATTGGGTGCTTTTCTCCAACCGATATCAGTAAAAGGAATTTTTATGGGAATATTAAAAAAGGGAATAGGTAATACTTTAAATTGAGGCTTGACACTGACAGTTAAGTTGTTAATGCCAGGAAAATCGTTCTCAAGTACCCCTTTTAAGACAGAAGTATGTAAATCATAATCCGGTTTTATTTCCGCTTCAAAGGCATATTTTTCAGGTTCTTTTGACTGAAATTGGTAAAGCATTAATTTATCGATGGTAATTTCCCATTGCTCTTCACCAGAAACCATTTTTTTTCTGAAACCAGCATGTACTACATGAGCATTAGACTCAAATTGACGTAGTTCTTGTTTGGCAAGGTCAAAACTTAGCATATTTCCTATCCTTTCTGGGAGTACTGATTTATTAATTATTTGACATAATAAAAAACCCGCTCTGGTTCGCGCTCTTAGGAGGCGTAGCGGGTATTGTTAGAAAGAATATAACACTGTTATAAGGATATCGTAAACTTGTTTTGAAAAACTCCCTTTCCCTACGTTCCTCCCGCTTAAAAGCATAGCGAGACAAGTTTTGCTCGCACTTGACTATCTTTGGAAGTTGGCTACACTACAAAACACTTTTAGATCATAAGCTTGATAATTGATCATAATTGCAACTATTGAATTTTAATAATTTTATAAAGAGAATAACTATGTTACGAAATCACGAAACCAAAGAAGAAAGGCAAGCAATATTAAATAAAGATTTTTTATCGGAGGTTCTAATCGACTATGTACCTGATTGGAACCCTGATTTAGTCGAAATAGATTTTGAAAAATGCGACAAATTACTTGCTGAAGGCGCAAATATTAATGCGAGATTTGGTAAACATGCAATGAATGAGATTGATGCTTGTTCTTTTTGTGGTCCTAACGATACACCATTAACACATGCAGTAAAAAGAAAGCATGCTAAATTAACGGAATATTTATTGCAACGTGGGGCGGATGCAGAGCTTCAGAATAAATATAATTCAGCTTTAATGGAAGCTTGTGGCAATTATGATGATGCTCATGGCAGTGAAATAATTCAGTTACTTTTAAAGCATGGTGCGAATCCGAATGCAAAAGATTTTAGAAATAACACGGCTATGCATATGATATTTTTTCATCTCAGGGAATGGTTAGTAGACAAACAAAGAAAACCCGCTGCACATGCGGCTAAACTATTGCTTGATGCAGGTTTTGTTGGCGATCTTGAAGAAATCACCAAAAGAGTTTGTACAAAAGACGAGGACGAGAAAATTGTCAAAACATTTAAACAAATTTGTGACGATGTCAATATGGCTGCAAGACTCGAAACTAATAAGAAAGAATACGATAAATTAAAAATGATGTTGATGAAAACCATTAGCCAGGGAAAGAATTATCGATTATCCAGCAAAATTAATAATATCTTAAGAGATCAAGAAGATGTCAGAATCTTAGAGCTAAAAAAATCAGGAAAACGAAAAAGGGAAGAAATAGCTCAGTTAGCAGAAGTTACAAAAAAAATTAAATATATAAATGATATGACGAAAATGGAAGAGCCAATCATTTATGATCCTGCTGTTCCTTTTCATCAACAAGCGGTCAAACTAAATGTTAGTGGTGGAAACTTTGATTTAGTTGGAATTCCTTACACAAATCAAACCGTTTATTTTAAACCAATCTTGATCGATGGTAGTGAATGTTATATCTCTTTGAACACAAAAACTGAGATCGGTGGCGATCATGGTGTATATCTTTATAATAAGTCATCATTTGAAATAATTGATGTGGCTACAAAAAAGATGTTTAGCGATATAGACCCAAAAGATATCGATAGCATACTTCACAGTTTACATGATCAATCTAAAGATTTAAAAATTAACATTAAGCCAATGTAATGTAAAATTAAGCGGGTATTTATAATATGAATACCTGCTTTTTATAATGGAATAAATACACCTGAAAAAACAACTATGAGCATACTTTTTTTATAATCTCAAGTGAGTTCGTTAAATAGTTTTTTAATCCGCATACACTGATTTTATCAGTTAACATATAATCCACATTTCCCGGATAAATGACATATAGATGATCCAAATTTAAATCTTCTAAGCTAACATGCATGGATTTTGTGGTTTTGGGCGCATCAGTATATTTAAATTCAAATCCCACTTTTTTAGTATCAATGGATAATAATAAATCTAATTCTGCACCTGAATGCGTTTGCCAAAAATAGCAATCATGAGGTTTTGCATGATGTATTCGAATAATTTCTTCTAAGGCAAAACCCTCCCAGGATGCGCCTAGTTTTACATTACGCTGTAATTCATCCCATGTTTTTATGCGCAATAAAGCGTGAAATAAACCACTATCACGAAAATATATTTTGGGAGATTTCACTTGCCGTTTACTGATATTGACATGCCAGGGTTGTAATTGTCGAATCATAAAGGTACCGGCCAAAACCTCAAGATAACGACGAATAGTAGTATCTGCACAACCAAATGAACGTCCTAATTCCGATGCATTTAATAGGTTGCCATGATAATGCGCTAGCATTTCCCAAAATCGGCGTAACGATTGCGGTGCAATTTGTATGCCTAAAGCAGGTAAATCATGTTCTAAATAGGTTGTAATATAAGATTCACGCCATTCATAACTATCTTCGATCGTGGGTGCCAAATAGGATTTTGGAAATCCGCCGCGTAACCATAGCATTGTTAAATCATGTGTTTCAGCATATGAAAAGGGGGTAAGCTCTAAATAACTTATTCTACCGGCAAGGCTTTCAGCAGATTGTTTAATTAATTCTCTGGAAGCACTGCCCAAGATAAGATAACGTTGTTCTAAGGGTTTTTTATCCACCAATACGCGAATCAGTTTAAATAAATCAGGCGCATATTGGATTTCATCTATAATAATCAAACCTTGTAAGGGTTCGAGTGTAAGCTTAGGATTTTCCAAGCGGGCTAAATCAATAGGGTCTTCTAAATCAAAGTGATGAACGGGTTCTGAAGGTAGGGTTTCGGCATACATTTTCGCAAGCGTTGTTTTACCGCATTGGCGAGGTCCTAAGATGGCAACAACAGGATTAATGCGAAATTTGTTTTCAATTTGATCTAAATAATAAGGGCGTTTCATAATATTATCCTTGAAAATTCGGCAGGCATCGCTGATATTTCAATGATAATAGCCTAAAATGGATATAATTTCAAGATTATCCTTGAAAATTCGGCAGGCATCGCTGATTTTTCAAGGATAATGGGTACACATTACACTGCAAACACTTTTAAGTTATAAATTAAATAATTGATCAAATAATGGATCGTCAACTTATTTTGCAGGCTCCTACTTGAATTTTTTGTTGCAGCTGTTCATCAATGACTAACCTAAGGTCATCTTCCATGACTTGCATGAGGTGTTCATTGAATATATTTTTGGTAAAATCATTTAATAGTTTATTTTTTTCGTTAATGGGTAATGCAGAAAAATCTGTAAACCCGCTGCTAGATACGAAGCCAGTTACCTGAGCGTCAATATGCGCTATCATATCTTTAGCTATCACATATTTACTATTTGTATGATGTATGTCCTGGGGTTTTGTTAATTTGTCGAACGTCATTTCAAGATGATCCTGAATACTTTGTTTAATTTCATCATAGCATTTATTTAAGGCATCAAGTCGTTGGGTAAAGTGAGCTTGTTTAATCATTGCCTTATACGCATCATTTGTTTTTTTGACGACTTCGTCAATCTTATCATCGATTATTTGTTCTCTATTGACAACATTTGAATCCATGGTTTCCGTGATTAATTTATTATATATTTCACTATATATTCTATGAATCAACATCTGATTGGCTAGTGTATCTTTAGTTTCTGGACAGAATTCCACTTTTTTTTGAGGGAAATGATGAGTGTGATTTGACGAATTTTTCTCATATTTTAGCATAGGATTCGGTGCGCTATTAGCTATTTTAAATAGTGTTGCGACTGACATATATACCTCCTTCTAATTTTGATATGGTGGCATTAAATCTTTACCATACAAAAACAATATTTGAAAGCATTATTAGGATCTAATCGTCAATTAGTCAGCGATTGTTCAATAGTAAATCAGCAGAATTTACGTCCATGCAAAGTTGGGAATTTTTTGCATGGACGCGAACCATATAGGCTTATTTTATTTAACACGAGGGGAAGCTGCTTTAAGTTTTGTTTGCAGCTGTTCATCAATGACTAATCTAATATCATCTTCCATGACTTGTATGAGGTGTTTATTAAATATATCTTTGGTGAAACCCTCTAATAGTTTATTTTTTTCGTCAACGGGTAATGCAGAAAAATCTGTAAACCCACTGCTAGATACTAAGCCAGCTACTTGAGCATCAATATGCGTTATCATATCTTTAGCTATCACATATTTGCTGTTTGCCTTAGGAGTTTCTTGGGGTTTTGTTAATTTGTTGAACGTGATTTCAATATGATCCTGAATACTTTGTTTAATGTCATCATAACTCTTATTTAGTGCATCAAGTTGTTGTGGAAAGTGAGGTTTTTTAATCATTGCCTGATATGCATCATTTGTTTTTTTGACGACCTCATCTAGCTTATCATCGATTATCTGTCCTCTATTGACAACACTTGAATCCATAGTATCCGTGATTAATTGAGTATATATCTCACCATATATTTTATGAATCAGCATTTGATTAGCTAGCGTATCCTTAGCTTCAGGACAAAATTCCACTGTTTTTTGAGGGAAATGATGAGTGTGATTTAACAAACCTTCCTCACATTTTAACAAAGGATTTTGTGCAGCAACGGCTTGAATTGGTCTATAAATAGCAGTAACAAGAAGCGGGCTATTATCTAAAATCATATCATAAATATTATCGTGGGTAGTTAAATGTTTAATGACATCATCCAACTGAATTTCTTGTCCGTGTTCTACGGGCTGAGTACCTTGATTTACACGAGCATGCAAATGTAGAGTAACAGTTGAATCATTATAAGGAAAATGAAAATATAATTTTACTCTGTCTTGATTGACTTCTGGCGGATCTTGTAAAGTTGAATCAGTGTTAATGCCAAAGTTTTCTTTAAGGTGATTAAGAGTATCTTCTCTTAATGCTATTAAATCCGGGAGATGTTCATGTGTCAAATCTAAGACTGATGCTAAGTATGGAGTTTTCTTTCCTGGTAATTGTTTTGATTCTGATGTTAGCTTTTCCTTCTCTAGCTCTGATAATGATACTTGAGAAAGTGTTCTTGTGAATAAAGAGCTATAGCTTTCGGATCTTGTTAAAGGTTTTTTTAGTGTTTTATTTATTTCACCCCTTTCTTCTTCTGTTCCTGTTCTAAGCATTTGCAATATAGAATCTTTTCTTTCTCTTTCGTGTTGTGTTGTAATCTCTACATCTTTTTTTCGGACAAGCGTTAAGTCTTGTGGTGTGAGATTAAACTTGTTAGTAATCGCTTCCATTTGCGCATTTACGATCGCTTCTGGTTTCATTGACTTATCAATTGGGAGATAACGATCTAATAATCCTGGGTGAATATACCATGCTACGAGACCAAATCCATCTTCGATTTTTTTAAGCTTTGTTAGCTCTCCATTTGCAATCATATTTTTATCGACATAGGTAGGATTGGGTTGAATAAACCATTGTTTTGACTTCGTATAAGTATACGTTACAGGTTGTTGTACGATTAATTGTCTCTGAAAAGATGGCCTTAATTTAAGTAAATCATGGGTAAACTTAGGTAATGCACTGAATTGATGGTATTGTTTTTTCAGTTGATCTAGAACAAGATATCCATCTTCTTTGCCCTGCGGAAACGTTATTTGTCCTATTGTTGTTTGTTCACTGTATTTTTTATGTGTACTGTTAGCTATTTTAAATATGGTTGCGACTGGCATATATACCTCGTTTATTTGTATTCAGCATTTAGGTTTAATAATGTTTTTATTGTTCGAATTATGGACATTACGAAATGTCGTAATACCTATAATAGATTAATACTTTCCCATATATTTCTTAAATGAACCTTAACAGAACAATTTATCGATAAAAAAATCGTGAGTATTGATTAATTTCAGAGCATTTTTGTCACTTGGGAGCTGATTTTCATAAACATGTATGGATTGTTGAGAAAATGATCCAAATGGTTCTTGTGTTTTATTTATGCATTTGCAATATTTATCCTTGAAATTTCGGTCGTAAGATGATCATTCCACCATTCTTTAACATGTGGTTTATCCAGCCATTGACAAAGTAAATCGAGATCGTTTTCTTGTAATGGTTTGAAAGAAAAATTAATTATTGCCACTATTTGCTCTTTTTAAATTGAAAGGTAGTAAAGTATATTATAGACATAAGCCGTTTCTAAGGATAGTTATGCAAAATCGCACTTCAGTAAATCTAGAAAATTTTCCAAAGGAAATTATTAGTAAAATTGCAAAAGATAGCAGCAGCGAACAACAACTTTTATTAACTTCCAAATCACTCGAATATGCATTACAGACAACTTCTCCTACTATTCGTATAGGCCAATACGTTTTTAATAAACTTCTTTTCGAAAAAATAACAACTCCTCGCAATAAATTAGATCCCTATATGACTTATACGGTAAATGCTGAAGGATGCATTAACAAAATTAAATTTCATAATGATTTTTATAAAAAAGACCAACTCGTTTGTCAAATGATGGAAGATAAGGGATTTTATAAGCTCATTAGTACCTTTTGTCCTTGGGAATGTAAAAGCTTAAAGCGACCTATGAGAATCATGCGGAGTATATTAGGAGGAACCCTAGGATTGATTGCTTCATGTGTTTCTTTTGCTATTATTTTTCCTATCGCTCTTATAGCCAGTACATTATTATCATTCATACCATTAAAGATGGCAGATGGGGTAAGCGTATTATGTTTACCAATATGTATTTTTAATTCTACTATTAAAAGTGTGTATACGAGCTATGAATCTTCTCGGCCATTAAAAGGATTATTGCTTGTATGTAGTCTATTCCCTTTATTAGATATGCTAATGTGGTGCGCGACGCCCATTCCTCTATTTGCAGGTTATAATGACCCATGGAAAAGCTTAGAGGGTCGGAATCAAACTTTCATGGATATTACATTAAATTGGAGAAAAAAACATAAAAAGCCAAAAATAGATTTGCCGCCATGTAAGCCTGTGGTTAGAAATTCTTCATATGGAACATTACAAAAAAGTCTTTTTCAACCGGGCGAATGTAATTCACAATTAGAGGAGTTGCATCAGCCAGAGACCAAGCTTGATCCATGCAATTCGCCAATCCATGCTAATTGTGATGTTAAAGAAAATCCAGGTGATGTGACATTCAAAATGAAAAAATGATGTTTTCTTGACAATCTTTAAAAGCTGACTAAACTACCTCGCTGATGTTTCAAGGATAACTTGACTCTCTTTCAAAGTTGACTACACTACAAAATGCTAATTAAAACTTAAGGAAAAAAAATGCAGCCACGCCAATCTTCGAAAGAACAACCAAAAGATGAAAAAGAAGTAAAATCAGCGCTAACATTTCGTCTGTTCGGCATACCATCCTCCTCACTTGTGACAAAACTTGGAAATATGATTTTACGAGGTGAAGAACAAGATGTAAAAACGGTTTTAAACGAAGTAAAAAATGACCCTGCGCTTTTGGATATGATAGTGACCGCAAGAGATCCACTAAACACACCGGTGACGGGAACACTTTTACAAATTGCAGCAATGGCAGGTGATGTTATCTTAGTTGAAAAACTAGCAGAAGCGGGTGGTTTATCTAAAGAAAGAGTTGCACAAGAGTTAGAATGCGTGAATTCAGCCTCTGCCATACTGGAAAATAAAGAAAGAGTAGATCGTTATTTAAGTATAATGCGAACTTACATGAATAAGGTTCTGCAAGAAGATGTAGCATATTACTGTCTCTTAAACCACCGTAATCAAGGTAGAGCATTAAAGGAACTTCAGGCGAAATGCGAAAAACACAGACGTGTTCTTGATGAAATGCTAAATGTTGAAAGACAAAAAGAAGTTCGTTTTGGTTTAACCTTTGATCCTAATATTCTACTCGTGACAAATGAAATGTTTAAAGAGCCGCTCACTTATCAACCTATACTTAAAAGAGATGTCTTATGGATCCATGGCGTTGGAACGTTACAAAGCAAGTTATCAGCTAGAGATAAGCAACTGATACAGCATGGTACAGCTTATAGTATAAATTATTTCAACGATGACAGTGAGCGCACATTGGGCGATTTGGAAAACTTAGGTATTGATTTTTTTATAGGATATGAAAAAAAACGTAACGGAGAAGGTGCTGGCGATCCGGATGGCTATGAGTCTTATTATAATGGTCAATGGCATAGAGGAAAAGAAATTCCGGGAACAGATAGTGTTTGTGCGTCTATACATAACCTTATATCAAACAAAAAGCAGAGACTTGAAAAACTTGCCCCAGCTCCAAGCGAAATGTGTTCTTGCGCGTTGATGTAGCGCTAATGACTATTTCATTTAACGAGTGACGATACTATACGTTTTTTGAATTTATAAGGAACCGAAATGAAAAAGTTATATATTGTACATGTGGGCTTTTATGATGATGAAATCGGTATCTACGAATTGCATTCTAATTTTTTAGTAGCGGCTATTGATATTCATGAAGTTAAAACGATTGTTAAAAATAAGGATATTTTTCAACGGAAAAAAATGCACATTGATGCTGTTCAAGAAATCGATATTGTTGATGGTTATAAAGTTACACTTGAGTTAAATCAATCATGCGATAATAAATTTGCTAGCTATAACTATAATGAAGTAAATAAACCTGATGTATGCAATGAATAAATCAATTTTATTGCCAACTTTGAGCAATTCTCTACGCACTGCGTAGAGAATCTGACTTGGACCCACCTGCG
>CAYVRW010000080.1:0-9675 GCA_964453575.1 uncultured Coxiellaceae bacterium
ACCAAAACGTTCACCAAAATGGTGGGCACGTCGCAGAGCTCCTTTGCCCACCCTACATTTTTTATGATATTCCAAAAGAGAAAATGTATGCGAGCACGAAAAAATAATAGAGAAGACGGTATTAATTTGGTCCCCCTGCATATTGCAGCGGCTATCGGTGATATTGACGCGGTAAAGACAAGAATCCAGGCTGGGGATATAGATTTTGATGAAGAAGAAAATTCATCACTTATTTGGGCAGCTGTAAATGGACGTATGGACATTGTAAAAATACTTTTTCAAGCTCTTACTAAAGAGGAGATTAATAAACCAAAGCGCTTGATTGAAGAAGCACAAGCATATTTATCTCATCATCCGAACACAAAATCTCTATCTGTAATTAAAGGTAAGTTGCATGAAGTTTCTATTCCATGGGTAAGTGATACCTTTCAAGTTATTTTGCCCAATGAAGAGGATATAACTTCCATCAAAACCTTGAATAAAAGAGTTGAAGACTTTAATGCTGTTCTGGAAATTACTGTTCAGGCAGAAAGATTGGCTAAACAATTTGTTATGATTCTTAATCATGATGGAATTGTTAGGTACCTGGACCACAAGGACTTATTTAGTAGTGAATACGCGAGAAAAAAAATAATTAAATTGCTCATGTTAGCCTCCGAAAATAAGGATCATTATCCTGTCATTATTACTAACAAAAATAATTTTGACATTATAATGTCGCTTATTGTGATGCAATGCGAAGCAATGAATAAAAGCAAAACGCTTATCATTCAGGCTATTGAAGCTGCACGACGGTACAACCAACCAGCGATCGCTGAATATCTGGAAAATCAACAAGATATTAATGAACAAGATAATGATGGAAATACCCTTTTATATAGGGCAGCGCAAGCAGGTGACATTGAACGTGTTCGTGAACTCATCCAAAAAGGTGCTGATGTTAATGTAGCAGATCCTTTATACATTGCTGCAGCAAAGTCTGGTGGGAAAAGTGCAGGAAAGCGTTATATTTCAAAAGAACATACCGACATTATCAAACTATTATTAGAGCATAAGGCTGATCCTAATCAAAGTGCAGCTTTGGCAGCATCAGTGCATGCTGGGAATGCTGAAGTAGTTGCTTTGCTGTTACCTATCACTACAAAAAAACCATTGGTCAGAAAAAAAGATTCAATATCAGAACCTTATATGGATCCTTGGTATGTGGACATGATGTTTGATGCTTTGGGAAAAAAAGAGGATATTGCCATATTAACCTTGTTAAAAGAATATGGTGCTGATTTTAACGTAAAACACAAATCTGGATTGACAATGCTAGAGCATGCTTGTGGTTATGGCCTTGATAAATTAGATTTTCTATTAGCAAATGGTGCAGATCCACGTAAAGCACTAGCAGCTTTTGTTCACACTTATCCTATCAATCTTACTGAGGAGTATGTAGATCGCCTTTTACAACATGGCGCCGATGTGAATGCTGTGGATGATGAAGGATGGACACCATTACATGTAGCAGCAAGAAAAGGTGATTATGATTTAGCAGCGATAGATTATTTAATCAAGCATGGTGCAGTGATTGATTGGCAAGATACGAAAAAACGTACACCTTTACATCATGCAGTGATTTTCGGGCATTTAGAAGCTATAAAGTTATTGCTTGAACGCGGAGCTAATCCTCACTTAACTGATGAAAAAGGACTAACTCCCTCCGATGTTGCTGCAGAATACGTTACGTCTAGCAAAACAGATAAATTTATTTCGCAAGAAGGCAAGGAGCAAATTAAGAATAAATATCTAGTCATTCAACAAACCATTGCAGAATGCATAGCTAAACGCGAAGCGGATGCTGCGCAGAAGAAACCTAGAGGATGCTTGTCGAATAGTATAGCCAAGCTAACAGAGTATTTTGGATTATATAAAGTATCTAAAGATCAATCCTTAGAATACACGAATTCAATGCTTAAAACAGACCCGCGACTCCCTCAGCAACAAGTGCGGGGCAAGCAGTGAGGGGTTAATTGACGACAAACCCTAGTCAAAGATGACCTGGGGATTGATTTAATTTCTAAGAAAATGATAGAATTCCCCGCTTAAAATAATAAAGGAAAAATTCATGTCTGGTAAATTCTCAGATTTAAAACCTTCATCATTAGCCGCTTTAATGCCCTTTATCTCATATTGGTCACTTGGAGCTGGCATAGATATTAATTCATCTATCAACACTGAATTAGATATAGCCACAACAGGTTTTATGTATTGCGCTAACTATGCTATTTTTTACGCAGTCTTATTAGATGACAAAGACCTATTAGAAGATTTGTATCGACAGAACGCTGATTTAGAGGTACGTAACAGATATGGTCATGGAGAGAAAACCCCTCTTGAAGTAGCCATAGACTATGGTCGTGCTGGAATAGTAGATAGTCTTATCAAACATGGGGCGAAGTTGCCGAATGATTGCAAAGTTCCTTCCTCTAACCTATGCACGAATCCGTTCAGATTTTTTTGGACTTTAAATGAAAAATTAAATCATCGTGAAGCAGATTATAAATCAATTGATAGGCTTCTGCAGAAAAAAAGTTGTTAGTATTTTTGGTAACTGTTCAACGATCGTAATTGTAGAGTAAAAAAGTGAAACATCCAATTGATCAGCGATTCCCGCTAAAGAAGGTTAGCTATTCATTTTTAGCGACTTGTTGAAAGGCATGACAACACTAAGCACAGGGATGTGCTGTTTGGAGCGTAAAAATGAATAGCTAACCTTCTTTAGCGGGAATCGCTGCCAATTGATGACTTTTGTCTATTTCTATAACCGATAAATGAGGTCAAAACCTTGACCCCATTTACTCATAAATTATATACAAACAAATGTATCACCCCAATTACCCATCTCCCATTTAAGCTGGCATCTAAAGTAACCATATAGATATGCCTGTGCATAACAACTATTCTCTATTTGGTAAGGAGTAGACACTTCATTCATTTGATCGCCTTGATGTGTGGTAATAGTACCATATTTATAAATTTCCAAATTCATCTGATAAACATCAAGATTGCAAGAACCACCATGTGAATATGCAAATGAAGTACCCATACTCAATACAGACGCAATGATCGCTAATCGACTTATAATTTTCATCTTAATTCCTTAATGTAGTATCCTAAAAAATTGTATCGAGATTAAAGTAATGAATAAAGTCATTGGGGTCAAGTGAAAAGCTACTTATGGGTAATGATATGGTGAAAAAATCACCCCGAATTCGCACTCATAATATTCCGCAAATTCACCTTCACCGGCTTTTTCACATAATTCGCAGGTTCATCTAAAAAAGACATCTTAAAATAAGCTGTCGCAGCTTGCGATTTTAACGTTTTATCTTCAGGATATTTTAATAATAAAGGCAACAAAGTCGCATGACCAATCACTGCACGATGGTTGGGATGATTTTTTGATTTAGGTTTAAGCCCCCAGACATTTTGATAAGTCATGGCCATGAGCGAATGATCACGAGCATGAGGATTTGTGTATCTACCTATGTATAGAAAAATATGTCCTTTGATATTAACAATGGTTACGAATTTTCTCCCATGTTTCATAAGATAAGCGATTCTTTTTGCGGGCGATGCATAAGACAAATCAATCATATGGCCTGCTAAAGCTTGTTCGGAAGAATGTCTAGGTAACCAAATACCAAACGGGGTAAATAAACTTTTAAGTTCTCCTGAGCAATCATTATAAAAATTCATATTGCCCCAGCCATAAGGTCTATTTATTAGGGTACTCATGATGTCAGCAAAATGATGTTTCGTTACTTTTAATGGAATAATAGCCGCGAATTTTTTTGAAACGGTTATATACTTAATGACAGCTTTATGGTGTTTGTCTGCCATAGGTAGTGTTAAGCGTAAATTATTCCCTTGTTCGGTCGATGGAAAAACCATGCCTACATAACCTGAAACTAACAGATTTTTTTCACCATCCATCAAAGAAGTGTCCGTTTGTGTAATGGCAGCAAGCTGTCTTTTGGTTTGATGCGCCCACATCATAATAAACCAATCCGATGCGCGGGCAATGCCTGTGGATTTGACCCAGCCAATAAAATCAGGCGTGAGTACTAAAGACCAGGCACGGTCTTTGGTTTCAGCGATAACATATAAAGGTGTTCCCGCCCAAACAGCAGATATTTGTAAATTATCGAAAGGATAGCCTTGGCCGGCAAGTTTATGACTATAAAAATGCACATCATCCGTAGGCAGCGCACGTGCGTTGAGGTTATCAATAGCGATAGCACGACGACTTGCTTTAAAAGATACTTTATTGAATTGATCCAGATTGATATTTTTCTTAATTTTTTTAATCCATGATTCGGTGTAGGGTCTGTAATTTTCTCCATAACCAATCATGTCTTTTGATTTATGCTTATTGCTAAAAAATTGCAGCTGTTCTTTTTCTACGGTTTTAATATCATCGGGAGGAAATTGTTGTATCACATTTTTTACATGGACGGCATCCCAAGGTGATAAGTATTTTTTTTGGAAGTTTTCCAAATGGCGTTTTTGCATCATGGGTGACAACAAAGGGCTGTCGTAATCCTTGCTCGTTGGTTTAATCCATGTTGCAAGTGTTTGATCATAATGATTCAGCGGAAATAATGAAATGAGATCATGATTGTCCGCATAAGCGTAAGTAATAAAAAAACTTATTAAAATAATGCTACAACAAAAACGCCGAAACATAGGAAAATACCGCAAGATAATTTAGTGACCACATTATAATCAATACTAATTCTTGGCGCAAATTTTTGATCTAACTTGGCTAATTCTTTGATAATTATGGCAATATAGCTGACTCTATTGTAAGCTTAAGCTTACAATAAGCGTAAGTCATTCACTGTAAAAAGAGCATTTCGTTCACCATGAACCTACAATTAATAGTTAACTTATTGTATTTATTGATATTAGTATATTTAGAGTATAATTTTTACTATTTATAGGTATATCAGGGTGAACATTTCTCCTATATGATTTGCGCATGCTTTGGATGGCTATGGTGACAGAAAGGATTTCTATAACCACTCCTCGTTTTGCGTGTCCATGGATGGGTTATTCGATAGGGATAATTTTTTGATTTGAGCATTTTTAGGACGACTTCGGTCGTCCTTTTTTTATATCCTAACACACTGCTATTATTACCTATTTTTTCATCGAACGACATTATAAGTAACCATTTCATAATCATTTATAACATATTTGTGCTATAATTATACTGATTAAAATCATAATGTTATCTGCGTTGAGTTTCAGGAGCATGACATGGCATCATCTGGATCTAAATACACTATTGAAGCTAAAGATAAAAAATTTGAAAGTGGAGACCGTATAGGAACGGGATCCCTGGCTCATGTTTATTCTATTGGAAGTACGGAGAGTGAGGCTAATCTTGTAGTGAAAATCTTGACTGCCAGTGCCGGGAAAGATCAGAAAATTGGACAGAAGGAGGCTGAACTTCTTCAGCGTCTTTATTCAAATGTAAGTTTATCAACGTGTATGCAAAAGGGAGGAGCTCCACTGACGGGGATTATCATGCCGCGTTTTAACGGAAAAATACTGCAGAAGACTGACGGTACTATCCCAGAAGAGCTTAAGGATCTCACCTTTACTCAAAGAGCATATCTTGCTTATCAATACTTTGATCAGTTAGATAAAATTCATGCCCCCAAGCCTCCTCATAAGCCTGCTATTTTAGTGGATCTTCATGCAGGAAATATCATGATTGATTTTGATACTAATGAGCTTTATTTATTTGATTTCGGAGAAGCTGTATTAGTAAATTCTACAGGCCTTGTGGGTAAAGGCATACATGTAGGAGAAAATGATATTGCTAGATCTCCCGAGACAGTTAGAGATGATAAAATTGGCTTAGTGAGTGATATCTATGGATCTGTTGCACCCATGATGTTGGTATGGGGTGCAGGCAATCCCGTTCAGGAAAAATTGCAGAAAATTAAAAATCGAAAAAGCATTAAACATGATCAAAGCTTTTATCAGGAACTTATTGATGTTGGATTTACAGATAATGGTTTATTGGAAGGTATTAAAGTGCCAACATTTGTGGTTCCCTTAGATAAATTAATAAAAGACTTAATCAATAGAATGAAAGAAAATGGGCTTGAACAAAGGCTACAAACTGCTGCAGAGGGCAAAGCATTTTTTGATATAGTGAAAAACATTCCAGATAGGGCTGTTGAATCTAAAGACATTAGTGACGATGACTACAAGAAAGCCGCAAAATTGATTGCTATCGCAGCCGGTTGCGGGAATGTTTTTATGTTGTCAGATTTTGATAATATTAACGAATGTAAAAACCTAGTGCATTCTTATAATGATTCTCCAGTTGAGGCTTTAGATACATTAAGAAAAAAATATGATGATTATACCCAAAAAAGTTATGTTGATGCGTCTAAAAAAATCATAGGCATTATCTATCCGAATGGGCTGCCATTTCAAACGACACCTCAGGAATGTAAAGAAATCGTTTCGGCTTATAAAAAGGGTAATCCAGAAGCACTCAAGATAAGATTTCAATTAGTTAGTTTGATTGAGGAATTATCTAAGTTCAATTCAAATAGGTTAATTTCAAATAAGGATAAAGCTGCAAAGTTTTCAAGCTATAGAGAATCAAGTCGTGAGGATTACTCAGATATTGATAATACCCTCAGATTATTTCGACAACTATGTGAGACCACTGTGATGAGAAAAACAAAGGGCTGGAGTGAATCCAGTGAAGCCACCACAGGGGGAGAACTGATAAGACTTCTTAATATAGAAAAATATGCTGAACTCGCTCATTGTCTAAGTCCAAAAGAAGTGAGTTTTGACGATTTATATAAATTTGCAACAGATGGTAGGAGATCAGGATTTTTTGAAGATTTTACAAAATTGTTACCATCAACGATGGATATAAGTAAACTGATAAGGCCAAAACAGTAATACTTCGTCATTTTTTACCTTTTGATTTGAGCATTTTTTGTCCAATATGTCGCCTTTTTTTTGTATAATTGACGCTAAATGACATCATTTTACACATAAAATACCAATATGTTTATTTTTCCTACTTATTTCTGTATAATTAACAGCCATATTTCCAAAAAACGAGCCCCAAGCATGCTTAGCGAACACAAATCTCAAGCTCGATGTGAGATAGATTATGTACTTTATGCATTAAATACCCATAGCGAATCATATGAAGCAGATTTAACTTTAGCTTTCGATAAGCTCAAAGTTAAAGCTGGCAATGCAATAATTTTATATCCAGATCCTAAGAATAGAAGCTGCAGCAGTTCAGGCTCTTGTAAGTATAAGGCCCGTATTATTCAACATGGTCATTGGGTGAAGGATAATAAACAAGCTATCGTTGAAGTTTCTATGGGCGAATGCATTATCGATCAACAACATCTGCAAAATAGCGGGTTACTAACACCAAAATCCATACCTAATTATGCGGAACTTATAAATGAGGCATTGGCACGTGCAAATCTGAATGTTCCAGAAAATATTAAACATCGAACTCTCATGAAATATAGGAATAAGCCGGAAACAAGAGCTTGGCTTAAAACATTAGCATTAGCCGAGCTTGAGGAAAAAAAAGATGTGGATGAACAAATGACTCCCATATCGGAAGCGGATTTACATAGGATCATTCGTCAATTAGCTGAAAACCAAAATGAACCTGAACTTACAGAAGTCATTGAAGAACATCTTTTTGTTAATGTTTGTCCAAATAGATTTACGCCGTGCGGGCAATTAGCATTTGAAAATAAACAAGATGCAATGAATTTTTTAATTAATAAATTTCCTGAAACTTTATCCGGTGCTGTTTATGGAGCTGCAGCAGCAGGCCATGAAAATTTGGTTGATGAATTGCTGGCACGAGGAGCGTCTATAAAAACTGCCGTAATTGGCGCAGCAGAAGCTGGTAATATAGAACTAGTCGAATATTTGATAGCTCGTGGAGCCAAGCTAGATGATGCCATATACGGTGCTGCAAGTGGGAGGAAAAGAAAACTTGTTAATAATTTAATAATAAGAGGAGTAAGGTTACATATGGCGGTTGAGGGCGCAGTAAAAAGTGGTGATATAGAACTGATAGATGAACTTCTTGCTCGAGACGCGGCTATTCTGAATCTGAATCATGCCCTCTATGGTGCAGGAGTGAGTGGTGACATAGAAATGATAACTAAGTTCCTCGATCATGGCGCTTGTTTGGATGCAATGCAAAGTGGAAAAGTGAGTGATGACAGGTATACTGAATGGCTCGAAAAAAATCGAAAATTCCGCTTAACATGTGCTGTTGCTGGAGCTGCACTTAGTGGACATATTGAACTTGTTGACGATTTGATTTCTAGAGGAGCTTGTAAAAATAAAGCAGTTGAGCAAGCAGCTTTAGGAGCACATAAACAGCTTGTTGAGAGGTTGCTTGCTCAAGGAGCAAGTGTGAGTGATGCGGCATATGGCGCTGGGTTTGGACAACATGTTAAGGCAGTAAAATATTTGATTGCAAAAGGCAGATTTTTACCAGAGGTAGAAGAGATAGCACTTTGGGCAGTAAGAGGTGCAGCTGCGGGTGGCAATCTCGATCTTGTTAATTATATTCTTGGTCAGAGAGATTCTGTAAATCTAGTATATGGTGCATTTGAATATGCAGCAAGCCTTGGACATGTGAAACTCACTAAGTATTTAATTAATACTATGCCTCGAGATTTTTTTCAAGATATGAGCATTGCAGTAAAGTGTGCAGCCATGAATGGAGAGCGGCGTCTCGTAGAATATTTAATGAAGAAAAGAAAAAGAAATGAATATGCATGCATCTCCAAAGAAGAGGCTATTTACGGAGCCGCGTATGCTGGGAATATGAAGTTTGTGGAGTATTTACTTGCTCAAAGAGATTGGGATTACTTTGACTATGATAAGCAGCTTTGGGCCGCCGTTCGAGGAGCACGTTATTATTTACAAGATGAAAAAAGTACGCTATTTACACTTAGTGAATGTCAAAGTGAAAAATTTAGAAAACGTTTTTTACTCGAGGCACGTGTAACTAATGGCTTGGGTTTTAATCCTAATGTTGATCTTTTACTAATAAAAGCGAAAAAAATTTTTGCATGTAAACAGCAAGCACATTTAAGTTTCAATGAAAGTATAGCTTGTTTTCAACCCGATATTCATGGATTATTTTCATTTATCAGTCAAATAGCACATGACAATTATCTTAATAAAGATTCGTGGTTAATCATTGCGACTTATTTATATCCCTTACTTGAAATTGAAGCTAAAAGAATTCGACTTGTAATAAAAAGAGAGAATGTTCTCCACGATGTTAATGTCTATTATAGTTCTTTGGGTAGATTTAGTTATTTTAGCTCTGCCGCAACAAAAACACGAGCATTTATGGAAGAATGTAAAAAAGCAAATTCAGAAAAAAGATTATGTGAAGTTATAGAAAAAACTGATGAGCAGTTGTCTAAAGTGTTTTCGAAATATCGACCTTAAAAGTTACTATTGTAAGTGTTCACGGCACCATAGCTTCTAGTCCCCCCTTCCTCCAAATGCTTTTTTTGGAGGAAGGGGTCGGGGGCTGTAGGATCGACGCATAATTTGAGAAGAAAGTCCCTCTCCCCTCCA
>CAYVRW010000081.1:0-9642 GCA_964453575.1 uncultured Coxiellaceae bacterium
TTTAGGCTATTTTCATAATCCTCTATATCACCGCTTTTGGAAAAATCATATAAAGGAAGCCATTGCATTGAAACCTCTTTAATCACTTCTTCATTAAAATCTAAAGGTACAAAGTGAATCTCCGTATTCAATTTTCTATTTTCAAAAATGGCTTGTATGTTATCTTTGGGTTTGTACTCATGAACAAAATATTTTTCCGAATAAAAAATTTTATTTTTTACCTCGTCTGATAGATATAGTTCGCCAGTCATGGTGTTTTTATCAGATAAGGCAAAGACTAAACAAGGAAAAGTAGTCATAATCCATATGATTTTTCTTTTCATTAGGGCTTGTTTACAATTCGCTAGGCTGAGCCAAAAAGCCTTGATTTTAGAGGATCGCAGCGCAGCATACGTTGTTGGTATGTGAGCAGCGAACCGCAAAAAATCAAGGATTTTTGGCCAGCATAGTAGAATTGTAAACAGCCCGTAATATTCATCCATGAATGCTGATTTTACTCATCCCCACCCAATCTTCTAGCCCTATTCTCCAACATCACAGGTATATCATCGATAACTGGATAAGCGACCCTGTCAAATCGGCAGATTAATTCCTGGTTTCCCGCATCAAACAACAACTCACCTTTGCAAATGGGGCATGCTAAAATTTCGAGTAAACTTTTATCCATTGGGTTTCCTAACTTATCATTGAATATCGTAAAACATATCATATTCATCTATATCATTGCGAGAATTGAAGCTGCGGATAGCTGTTCATTATTTGACCTTTTTATACTGATAAAAATGGATGCTGTACTTATTTTATTCTATCTGCTATGATCAGCCAAAGATATTATAAACGTTGGAA
The DNA here is from genome assembly GCA_964453575.1 of uncultured Coxiellaceae bacterium. GTDB lineage: Bacteria > Pseudomonadota > Gammaproteobacteria > DSM-16500 > DSM-16500 > JABDBK01. Next base: position 847 of record CAYVRW010000081.1, read on the forward strand.
TTATATGCGAATACTCTTGGTAGAAGACGATGAACTGCTTGGCGATGGTTTAAGAACTGGCTTAATTCAATATGGTTATACAGTAGACTGGCTTAAAGATGGCATAACAGCGGATCAGGCTTTAAAAACAGAAAATTTCGATGTCGTGGTACTTGATCTCGGACTGCCCAAACTTAGTGGAATCACTGTGTTACAGCATTTACGCTCTAGAGGTCAAACTATACCTGTTCTTATTTTAACAGCACGTGAATCCATTGAAGATAGAGTAAAGGGCCTAGATAGCGGCGCGGATGACTACCTTACCAAGCCTTTCGATCTCGATGAATTATGCGCCCGTATGCGCGCCTTACAAAGACGCTCCACGACCCGGGCTGAACCTACCCTGATACATGATAATATTATTGTTGATCCAGCCGCTCACTCTGTCAAATTTCATGGAGAAACGATAATCGTTTCACGCAGAGAATTTGCATTGCTGCAAAAACTTCTGGAAAATGCAGGACGGGTTTTATCACGCGAACATCTTGCGCAATCACTTTATGGTTGGGGCGAAGATGTTGATAGTAACGCACTGGAAGTGCATATTCATAATTTACGCAAAAAGTTCGGTCAAGACTTTATACACACTATCAGAGGGATTGGTTATATGATTGATAAAGCTAAAGATGAAAAATGATTCGCTCCATACGTCGTTTTTTATTTATCAGTCTGTTCCTAAGCATCACTGTAGCCTCATCCATTACAGCGATTGGTAATTATTTATTAGATAAACAAATCATAAAACCTTACCTGGATGGTGAGTTAGTTAAAATGCACATGGTCATTGAAAAACTCAATGAATTATCTAATGTAGATGCTTTTACCCAAAAAAAATTAGCGGCTTACCTGGAAACCACAAGTTTTCCAAACTTTATGTTTCAAATATGGAACAATCAGGGAAAATTAACTTTTCATTCCGACAATAGTTCAACTATTTTTCTTAATAAAACACCCGAAGGATTTAGCGACATTCTTATTAAAGATAAAGAATGGCGAGTTTATGCAAGTACCGATCAAGATAGTAAAAATAAAATTGTTGTTGCTGAAATATATGAAACACGCAATTTATTAACTGATCTTATCACTCGAAATAATGGTTATATTTTATTGGTAACTTTTCCGCTTTTCGCTATTTTAATTTGGGGCATTGTAGGGCTTGCATTACGTTCCCTTACCCGTGTCACCAATGAAATATCGAATCGCGCATCCAATTATCTTGAACCTGTCGCAACTAATGATTTACCTATTGAAATAAAACCATTAGTGACGGAGTTAAATCATTTATTTATACGCCTTAAACTGGCATTTGATAGAAACAAACGTTTTGCAGGTGATGCTGCGCATGAATTACATACACCTTTAGCAGCTTTGAAAACGCAAGCGCAAGTGGCACTTAAAGCAGATAATGATACAGACAGGTCTGCTGCATTATTAAAAGTAACACAAGGCGTAGACCGTAGCTCTCATGTTGTTACGCAATTACTTACCTTAAGCAGGCTTAATCAAGAAGATACCTTAAATGATTGGCAGGAACTTGATCTTCATAAATTGACGAGAGAAATTTTAACGTATTTAGTTCCACTTGCTCTTGAAAAAAATATTGATATCGAACTACTGCCGCCACCGCCGATTACCACCGTGCATGGTAATGAAACGTCATTAGGCATTCTTATTCGCAATGTCGTCGATAATGCCATTCGTTACACGCCTAATAAAGGGGAAATTAAAGTAGCTTTATTAAATCAAAATAATGAGGTGATTTTACGTGTTACCGACACAGGCCCTGGTATTCCTATAGAATTACGTGAGCGGGTATTTGAGCGATTTTACCGAATTTTAGGTAACAAAGCGGCCGGCAGCGGTTTAGGGCTTGCCATTGTCAGTCAAATTGCTGAATTACACCATGCACGTATCAGTTTACATGTACCAGCCAATGGAATTGGTTTACAATTCGATGTATCTTTTCCTACTATAAAAGATATACATCATGGAAATATTTGAAAAACTTAAACCTAACACAACTATTATCACCCCTAATCGCCGCCTAACAGCAAATCTAACAGCGAATTTTAATGCTTATCAATTAGCTAAGGATCAACGTTGCTGGCCTACATTGGATATTTTGCCCTATCAAAGTTGGATACAACGCCTCTGGGATGAAATGACAATTACGTTGATGGACAGGCAGCCAACTATTTTATCTAATCATCAGGAACATATTATTTGGGAAAACATCCTGCAAAAATCTCCCAAAAATGATTCTTTATTACAACTTTCAGCGACAGCCGAATTAGTTAAATCGGCTTGGGCAACCTTAAAACAATGGCAAATTGATTTAGCGCATCCCCTGTTAGGTATGAGCGAAGATAGCCAAGCATTTCAAGAATGGGCCTATGCATTTCAAGACTATTGTGAAGCGAATCATTGTATTGATCATAATACAGCAGTAGCAAAGATTATTGATTATATAAAAAATAAATTAACGACGTTACCCGATGAAATCATTGTTGCAGGTTTTACGGAATTATCACCTATCCAACATACCTTGTTGAAAACCTACGAATCAATGGATGTCCATATCACATTTCTAGAAAATCTCTATTCATATAAAGATCAAACTCATTCTTATATAAGCTTGCCGGATTATGAAACTGAAATTATCACCATGGCAAAATGGGCTAAACATCTTATTAACACCCATGCATCGCTCAATATTGGTTGTATTATTCCAAATTTAGAAAATAATCGTGATCGTATTATGCAGATATTTTCGGAAGTATTTGCTAATCAAGATTTTAATATATCTGCAGGAAAAAGTTTAGCTAACTATCCTGTTATTTATGCTGTTATGCAAATTCTAAAGCTGCATCACGAAAACATTTCCATGACAACATTAAGTTATTTATTACGTACGCCATTTTTAGGTGAAGCGGAAAGAGAATTCACTAACCGAGCTTTATTTGATAGTCATCTTCGCAATGAAAATATCTCAACTCTTTCAATAAAAGAATTGACGGCATTAAACATAGAAAAATATTGTCCCTATTTCGCAAAACGCATTAATGCACTTCTCAATCAAGCTCAAATTGACAGTTTATTACCGAGCGAATGGGTTAATCACATTATGGAAAGATTAAGCATACTCGGCTGGCCTGGCGAGCGAAGCATTGATAGCCAAGAATATCAAGTCGTGCAGCGTTTTTTAGAATTGCTTAATGAATATAAATCTTTTGATGCAATCACCGCGGAAATTAGCTTTAATGAAGCTATACAACATCTGCAATTATTAATAACAAAGATCGTTTTTCAACCACAAAGTGCAGCAGCACCGGTGCAAATTCTTGGATTATTAGAAGCAGCGACGTTACCTTTTGATTACACCTGGGTAGCAGGACTTGATGATACTGCTTGGCCGCCAGCAGCAAGGCCTAATCCATTTATCCCGCATAAGCTGCAAAAAACATTAAACATGCCGCATGCAACGGCTGATAAAGAATTACAATACAGTGCGAAATTAACTTCGCAATTAAAACAAAATACCAAAATGATAATTTTTAGTCATGCTTTAACATTAGATGATTGCGATTTAAGACCTAGCGCATTGATTGCTGATTGTCCAAAGCTCTCTCTAAATGACATTCCACAAAATGATTTTATAAGTCCTGCTGCAATCATTCATCAAAGCAAATTAACTGAGTCATTATTAGATGAACAAGCGCCGAAAGTTAATGACGATGAAAAATTAGCAGGAGGTGTTAATCTCTTTAAACAACAAGCTGCTTGCGGATTTAAAGCATTTGCTGAAATTCGGCTGCATGCTAAAAGACTTAAATCGGCGAGCATTGGTTTACGACCTGAAGATCGCGGGACGATTACTCATAAAGCACTGGAATTACTTTGGAAACAACTTAAAGACTACGAAACGTTAATTCATCTCAATGATCTGAACCTTAAAGAAATCATTGCACAATGTGTCAGTGATGCCATTCAATTTAAGGTAAAAAATATTTCTGCTAAACCAAAGTATTTTGCTTTAGAATCTGAGCGTTTGCAAAATCTATTATGGAATTGGTTGGAGCTAGAAAAAAAACGCTCTCCATTCAAAGTTATTTCTAATGAAGAAGAACGTACATTGACTGTTGGTGATATTTCATTAAACTTACGTGTTGATCGTATTGATCAGCTTGAAAACGGGGATCATTGTGTTATTGATTACAAAACAGGAAAATCGAATTTTATTAAATATTGGTTTGGCGAAAGACCAGAAGAGCCGCAATTACCGCTTTATTGCTTGTCAAATCCCGAGCATGTTAAAGCTATTGCATTTGGTGAAGTTCATCCTGATAAACTTGCGCTTAGCGGCGTCAGTCAAGCAGATCTTGGCATTGATAAAATCAAATCATTACATGAAATTAATTACACTGAAACGCGGCATTGGGAAGATCAAATACAAGCATGGAAAACAGTATTTGCTAAATTAGCGGAGGAATTCATCCAAGGGAATGCGTCGGTATCACCTAAACATAGGATTGAAACATGCCAATATTGTGACCTAAAACCGTTATGCCGCATTCACGAACATCAGGCAGAATAATATGAAACCTATACATGATCAACTTGAACGACAACAAGCATTAGACAAAACCAAATCATTCATTGTACAAGCCCCTGCTGGTTCAGGCAAAACTGAATTGCTTACCCAACGTTTTTTAGTGTTACTTACCTCGGTCAAGCAGCCTGAAGAAATCATAGCCATTACTTTTACCAAAAAATCTGCCGGGGAAATGCGCGCGAGAATCATTCATGCATTAACAGTTGCTATGCATCAAGATGAACCTGAAGCAGAACATGCTAAGAAAACCTGGCATTTGGCCAAGCAAGTTTTAAAACAAAGTCACGAACTTAAATGGGATTTATTGCAAAATCCTAATCGTTTGCGCATACAAACTATCGATTCTTTTAATGCTTATATTACCAAACAACTTCCTATTTTATCGAATTTCGGCGCAACGCCTGCTATTACAGATGATTCACATAAACTTTATGAAGAAGCTGTGCAGGAATTTTTATCTCATTTAGAAGAAGACGTTGCATGGTCAGAATCGATTGCGCAACTACTACTGCATTTAGATAATGATTTAAATAAAGTTCAAGAATTATTAATAAACATGCTGGCTAAGCGTGATCAATGGCTTCCGTATATTACCTTAAATGTTCAAGATGATGATTTACGCAGCACTCTGGAAGCTAGCCTAGAAGCAGTTACTTGTGACATTTTAACAACTTTACATAACATTTTTCCAAAACATCTGACAGAAGAATTGTTAAGCTTATTGCGATTCGCAGCTTATCAATTATCAAAAGAAGATGTCTCATCTCCCATTACTTATTGTTTAGATTTAACTGCATTACCAGGTTGCGACGCAGAAGATAAAAAATATTGGTTAGGTATCTCTGAACTTTTGCTGACCCAAAAATTTGACTGGCGAAAAGCTGTTAATAAAAATCATGGATTTCCAGCACCCAGCAGTGCGATTAATGCGGAAGAAAAAGCGCTTTATACTGCCAATAAAGATAGATTATTTGCACTGATCAATCAACTTCAAGAACATCCTGAATTAAAAATAGCGTTTGAAAATTTATGTTCTTCACCCGATTGTAGCTATCAAGAACATCAATGGAAAACTTTGAGTGCATTGCATCATGTATTACGCATCGCTGTTGCGCAATTAAAATTAACCTTTCAATTGCATGGCAACATTGATTATATTGAAAATGCGCAAGCGGCTTTGGCTGCCTTAGGCACAGAAGATGCGCCCACTGATATGACACTTGTTTTAGATTATCAAATTAAACATTTGTTGATTGATGAATTTCAAGATACCTCACAAAGTCAATTTCGTTTAATTGAAAAGCTTACTGCGGGCTGGGAAAATAATGATGGCCGCACGTTATTTTTAGTAGGCGATCCCATGCAATCGATTTATCGATTTCGGGAAGCAGAAGTGGGATTGTTTATACGTGCGCAAAAAAATGGCTTGGGAAATATTAAACTTATACCGCTGACGCTTTCTGTTAATTTTAGATCGACACCCGGTATTGTGAATTGGGTCAATGAGCATTTTCAACAAATTTTTCCGACTTATGAAGATATCGCCATGGGGGCTGTTCGATACAGTCCCAGCATTGCGAATCACGTATCAGAACAAGATGATTCTGATGTTTCGCTGCATCCCATCTTAGAAAATCAAGCTGACGCTATACTGCAACTCATTATCAATCAAAAACAAAAAAATCCCGACGAATCCATCGCTATTTTAGTGCGCTCGCGAAGTCATTTATTAGCTATTATTGCAGCGCTTAAACAAGCACACATTGCTTATCGTGCCATTGACATTGATCCGCTGGATTCAAGGCCTGTTATTCAAGATTTAATGGCGCTTACCAGAGCATTATTACATCCCGCCGATCGTATCGCATGGCTTGCGATATTACGCGCACCTTGGTGCGGGCTTTCGCTGCATGATTTATTTAAACTTTCCAACACACATCCACGTCATTGCATATGGGAATGTCTGCAAGCAACGAAAATTATAAAATCATTAAACGAAGATGGTCAGAAGCGCTTAGCACGCATCATTCCTACCTTAAAACAAGCTATTGCTAATAGACATCGAATTTCATTACGATCTTGGTTAGAAAACTGTTGGTTAGCATTAGGCGGCCCTGCTGCAGTATCTCATGCAAGTGATTTAATCGATGCTGAAGCATATTTTAATTTGCTTGATCGCTTAGATGTGGGCGGTGACTTGATTGATTTAAATGATTTGCAAACCCATGTAAGCCAATTATTTGCGTCTCCCAATAGCCAAGCTGATAATTCATTGCAAATCATGACGATTCATAATTCAAAAGGTTTGGAATTCGATACGGTTATTTTGCCGCATCTTGAACGCATGTCGCCAAACGATCATAAACAATTGTTATTATGGATGGAAAGACCGCAGCAAAATGATACAAGCGCTCTTATATTAGCTCCTGTTAATGCGGTAGGTTTAGGTAAAGATTCTATTTATGATTATATTAAACAACAGCATGCTATAAAAACGGATTATGAAACCGTACGACTGCTTTATGTCGCAGCGACCCGCGCTAAAAAACAATTACATTTATTTTTTTCGATTGATAAGGATAAAAATAATCCGCAATCTAGCAGTTTATTAGAAAAACTTTGGCCTGCGATCAAACATAAAATAACCTATAATGAAGAAAATGCGGCTATTACAACTCTGACAGAAGAAAAATCAGCGCACCCGATACAACGACTGTCATTAGATTGGCAGCACCCTATTCCATTTAATATCGAAAATATTCATTATCAAAAACAATCTGGTTTTAAATTACCTGATTATCAAGCTAAATTTTTGGGTACCGTAATTCATGAATTACTGCAATACCTTGCTCGTTTTGGCGCATCTTGGTGGCAGGATAAATCGCCTGCTGCAAAAGAAAATTTTATAACGACGCGTTTTCAGCAATTAGGCATGCAAGCTTGCGATATCGCAACGAATGTAGAACATGTGATGATGGCCATACAAAATACATTATCGGATGAACGCGGTTTGTGGATTATACAAAAACATCGTTACGCAGAATCCGAATTCAAATTAACATCAGTAATAGATCAGAAAGCACAGTCCTTTGTGATCGATAGAACTTTTGTGGATGATCAGGATATTCGATGGATTATTGATTTTAAAACATCAGCGTCTGATGATATGGAAAAGTATAAAGATCAATTACACAATTATGCTGCAGCCATGCAAATAATAGATACCAGGCAGATCAAACTTGGACTGTATTTTCCGCTTACTCAAGTTTGGCAAGAGATTTAAGCTGAGGTGTTGAACGTTACCTAATATGATGCTGAGGATGTTCAAGTTTATCTGCCACCCAAACTTTAATAAGCGCTTGCCGCGTAATGCCTAAGCGTTGTGCTTCTTTATCGAGAGACTCAACCATCCATTTTGGAAAATCAATATTCACCCGTTTTATTTCCAACCCAGGGCGCCTCGCATTTGCCAAATCAAGAAATTCTGTAACATCCTCACCATAGTCAAATTTTTTATCAAAATCAGGTACTTTCATACAATTTCACCCCTTAAATAGGTCAAAATTTATCATTATTTGACAACATCTGTTTATTTATAATACAATACCATCCATAACTTATACAGGTAGCTAATCATGAATAAACAACTTACCACAACCATTTCAAGCTTGAGCATCGCGCTCATGCTTCTTTTTACGCAAAGTACTTTTGCCTTTGGTCATTTTGGTTTTCATCCAGGCAGACATCATTTGTTAGGTATTCATCATCAACTTGGTAATCATATGGGAATACCTCCTATACCACCTTCAGAAAATAATTTTCCTGAAATTAAACGACAATTTCAAAGAATGGATAATATCGTTAAAATGGACGAAAAAATCGTTGATGCGTCTCCTGGGATTCTTACTGCTGGAGCACTGTTAAGACAAAAAAAACAGCGGCAATTACAAGAAGATACCGAATAGCTTTCAAATAAGCATCGTCAACTGCGCTATGACTTCTTGAGCATTTAATGCATTTTGACCCAAGGATGGGGAAGAAATAGCAGTACCTATTCTTCCTTCGCCTAAATAAGCACGACCCATGCATACAAATTTATAGCCTAAGCCTAAACTTGCAAAAGACAGCACATCATAATCGAAGCC
>CAYVRW010000082.1:0-9608 GCA_964453575.1 uncultured Coxiellaceae bacterium
GCCAGCTAACACTCCCAACACAATACCTATCAATTGTTTATAAAGATAATAAAAAGGCTGGCTAAACAGTTTATCTGAAATAACAATAGAGGCTGAGGTCACCATGAGCAAACCTAAACTCATTAATAAACCGACCGCCATTAATAACCAGCGATCATAGGGGACAGGAGGTGATATAAGTACGGCACGATTTAGCATAAGGAATCCTTACAATCCTTGTACAGCTTCCGCAAAAACTTGTCCACGATGTTCGAAATTTTTAAACATATCAAAACTAGCACATGCCGGAGACAATAAAACACTATCACCCGACTTGGCAATTTTATCAGATAAAGCAACTGCTTCATCCATGGATTTTGCAAACTGAACATCCACCCTATGACCAATAACATCAGCTAAAAGCGGCGCAGCTTCACCCATAAGCACCACGGATTTAGCATACTTCTCAATAGATAACACTAAAGGTGAAAAATCAGCATTCTTTCCAACCCCGCCTGCAATGATTACAAGCTTGCCTTCAATATCGCTTCCTAAACCTTCAATAGCAGCAAGTGTTGCCCCTACATTAGTTCCTTTGGAATCATTATACCAAGATACTCCATTGCGTTTACGCACCAATTCACAGCGATGCGGCAATCCTTTAAATTCTTTTAATGTTTTTAGCATGGCATCCATGGGTAAACCATAACCGTAACCAATTGCTAACGCTGCCAGTGCATTCGCTTGATAATGTTTGCCCGCAACTGGCAAGTCAGCAACGGATAACAAGGCTTGGCTTGCCTGTGCTAAATAAACTTTACCGTCTTTATTCAACAAACCAAATTCACCGTCACGAGGCTGTTCTAAGGTAAAACTCAATTTATTGTTAGTTTTAACTTCTGTGAGCGCATCATCGCGATTACATACAGCAACTTTGCAATGTTGATAAACACGCTGTTTAGCATCGATATAATCTTGGAAAGTCGCGTATCTATCCATATGATCAGGTGTAATATTAAGCACCGTTGCCACATGAGGCTTTAAAGAAGTTAAGGTTTCTAATTGAAAACTTGATAATTCCAAGACATAAAGTTCTACTTTATCGTCTAGAAGATCCAATGCAGGCATGCCTAAATTACCACCCACCTTAATATTAATTCCCGCTGTTTTCGCCATTTCAGCAACTAAGGTGGTCACTGTACTTTTTGCATTCGTGCCGGTAATAGCAATCACAGGAGAATTAACAGCTCGTGCAAATAACTCAATATCACCTATCACAGACTTGCCTGACTTTAGTTGTTGTTGAATCACCGGTGTTTGTAATGGAATGCCAGGACTTAAGATGATATCAGTGGCTTTATTTAATAATGTCTCATTTAACTGACCTAAAGATATTTCCACATCAGGAAATGCTTTTTTAAATTCCGTTAAATTTGGGGGAGATGGACGGGTATCCATCACAGCAAAAGGTATTTTCTTTTTTGCTAAATAACGCGCGCAAGACAACCCGGTTAAACCGAGCCCGATAATGATATAAAATTTTTGCTGTAGCATGCGTTTTCCTGCGTTGTAGATCAAAAGCACCCTCTTCCGCCCTTCGGGCACCTTCTCCCTTCCGCAAAAAGCGCGGTGGGAGAAGGGAAAAGGTATTTTAACGTAATTTAAGTGTGGCCAATCCACATAATACTAATACAAAACTAATAATCCAAAAACGCACGATAACGCGCGTTTCCGGCCAGCCTTTTAATTCAAAATGATGATGAATAGGCGCCATACGAAAAATGCGTTTGCCGGTTAATTTAAAGGATGCAACTTGCAAAATAACGGATACGGTTTCTAACACAAAAATGCCGCCCATAAATAATAAAATAAGCTCCTGGCGAACAATCACAGCCACGACACCTAATGCTGCACCTAAAGATAATGAACCCACATCTCCCATAAAAACTTGCGCAGGATAAGCATTAAACCAAAGGAAGCCCAGACCTGCTCCGACTAAAGCGCCGCAAAACACCGCAAGCTCACCTGCGCCTGAGACATAAGGAATCGCTAAATAATTCGCAAACTGCCAATTGCCTGTAGCATACGCAAAAACCCCTAATGCAGCTGCCACCATCACCGCTGGCAATATGGCTAAACCATCTAAACCATCTGTTAAATTCACCGCATTACTGGTACCCACGATTACAAAATACGTTAATACAATAAAAAATGGGCCTAATGGCCAAAGTAAATGTTTAAAAAAGGGAAAGACTAATTCGGTTTCAACGGGTAAAGTTGCCGTGTAATATAAATAAAAAGCTGCTAGCAAACCAATAATTGATTGAGCAAGATATTTATGCCTTGCTGATAATCCTTTGCTATTTTTCTTAATTAACTTTAAATAATCATCACGCCAACCTATCGCCCCAAAACCTAAAGTTACTAATAGCACCAACCAAACATATCGATTACCCAAATCACCCCATAACAAAGTACTGAGAGCAATCGCAACCAATAAGAGCGACCCACCCATGGTAGGAGTGCCCGCTTTGGAAAAATGACTTTTCGGGCCATCATCCCTCACCACTTGCCCTACTTTATACTGGCTTAAACGTCGTATCATGGAAGGGCCTATCAATAAGGCAACAAAAAGGGCCGTTAACGTAGCTAAGATGGCACGTAAAGTTAAGTATTGAAATACATGAAAAATATGAAAATATTTTGCCAAAAATTCGCTAAGCCAAACTAACATTTATCTATTACTCCTATGACATGATCGATATCACTAAAAGGGATTTTCTGTTCTCCTATCTGCTGATAGGTCTCTGCACCTTTGCCAGCTATCAGCACGCAGTCCCCTTGTTTTGCATAGTGTATAACGTCTCGTATCGCTTTTGAACGATCATGTTGCACAATAATCTTATTTGGCTCGCTAAAACCTTTCATGATATCAGCCACAATGAGCGCTGGGTCTTCGGTACGAGGATTATCATCGGTGACTATCGCGACATCGGCCAATTTTTCAGCAATACCTGCCATGATAGGCCGTTTACCCCTATCCCGGTCACCCCCACAGCCAAAGACACAATATAATTTGCCTTCACAATGAGAACGCAAGGCCGTTAATGCTTTTTCTAATGAATCCGGAGTATGTGAATAATCCACGACGATTAATGGACGATCTTTGCCGCCAAAGGTTTGCATTCTTCCCGCTACTGGCTGCAAATGAGATATCCCTTCTAAAATAGGCTGAAAAGGAATATCTAATAAAGAAAGCGTTGTCACGACAGCGAGTAAGTTACTTAAATTAAACTGACCTATTAAATGAGACTGTAATTCACCCTCGCCCCAAGGTGTGACTATATAAGCACGTATGCCATGCGAATCCATGGACATTTTTTTAACATAGGTCAATGGAACATCATGCTTTTTGATATTCGTACTGTATGCAAAAACTTGTTTGGTAAGCGTTTGACTTAGCTTTAAACCAAATGGATCATCTATATTAATCACCGCATATTGTAAAAATGGATTATCAAAAAGCTTCTTTTTAGCTGCACCATACGCTTCCATGGTGCCATGATAATCAAGATGATCGCGGGTTAGATTGGTGAAAACACCCACTTTAAAAGGCACATGCTCTACCCTACCCTGATCAAGACTATGTGATGACACTTCCATCGCCACGTATTTGGCACCTAATGACAGAAATTCTGCTAATGTTTTTTGAATGGTAATAGCATCCGGCGTTGTTAACACACCCGGCTTGAGATCCCCATAAATACCATTCCCTAACGTTCCTATCACACCACAGGATTTAAGTATGGCTGCGATAAAGTGCGAACTGGAGGTTTTTCCATTGGTACCGGTAATACCGACAATATCTAAGAATTCACCCGGGTAATGATAAAACCGTGCGGCAATTTTGCTTAATTTTTGGTGAAGCTGCGAAACAGCAATAACAGGAACATTTCCTTCAACATAAAAATCAGGCTTGCCTGTGCTTTTTTCGGTCAAAACAGCCAATGCACCTTTTTTTATCGCTTCATTGATGAATTTTCGACCATCATTATGGTTACCTTGGCAGGCAAAAAATAGATCACCGGGTTGTATATAACGACTGTCTAAGGCCAAGCCTTTAATAGATAAATCAATAGCTTGAGATGGAACCTGTCCTATGTCTTGAAGAAGCGTAGATAATAAAGTAGTGTTCATAGTGGCTGTATTATACCAATGAGTACCCTCTTTGAAAAAGGCTTGTTGCATAAATCAAAATTTAATCACCCCTTTTCAAAGGGGGTTTTTGATTTTTTCGTATCAATATTGATTTTTTCGTATCAATAATGCCGCATCAAACACTTCTTTAGCGCTTCTTTCTTTGATTTTTCTCCGAGCAAACATGGATAAATCCACAAGAGCAGTTCCTGCCGCAACTACTCCAGCAACGGGAAGTAATGCGGCAAAAATAGGCACACCAATGGACATTCCTATACAAAACCTTGTATTGGCACCATTGAAATGTTTATAAATTTGCTGTGCTGCCAAGTAAGCAGGAAGGAAAGCGACAACAAATCCATTTGTGAAAGCATGATTTTGTCCATTTCTGTAAAATTCGTCATATTTCCCTTTAATATCCAAATCAGCATATTCCAAAACTATTTTTTGTAAATCGGCGGGTAATATTTTGGGCTTGCCCTTTAGATATTTTTTTCGAATTTTCTTTTCAGCCGGCATAGCAACAACTCCATTTATTAAAACCGCTAATATATAACTTTATGATTACACTATCTATTTGTTTGATATCTTTTTTATATCTTATACTATCCTTGAAATTAGGATGGATTTTTGTTAATCTATCCTTAAATAAAGGATAGTTTTATATATATCTATCCTTAAAGAGGAAAAATGAACGAAAAAGATACTCTTAAAATTTTATTAGGCGAATTTCATACTAAATTGAATCATCTACAAGACCTCATCATTCGAGATGCATCTTTTCCTGATGCGCCTAATAAAATAAAAGTAGCGATAGGAATGCGCCGGGCAGGCAAGACGTACTTTGTTTATCAAACCATTTTGCGGCTGCTAAAGGCCGGGGTTGAACTTTCAAGTATTTTATACATTAATTTTGAGGACGATCGTCTTCTACCCCTAGAGCAACAAAAATTTGCGGCATTAGTCGATGCTTTTTATTCACTTTATCCCGAAAATCATGATAGAAAATGTTATTTATTTTTCGATGAAGTGCAAAACATTCAAAATTGGGCAACTGTTGTAAGACGTCTCCATGATAGCAAAAATGTAGAAATCTATTTAACAGGCTCTTCTTCCAAGATGTTAAGTACAGAAATAGCCACTAATTTACGCGGGCGATCACTTGCGGTGGAAATATGGCCTTACAGTTTCAACGAATATTTAAGAGCAAAAAAGAGTGATATCAATCGAAATTTATTTGATAAAAAAACCCAAGATCAATTAACTAAAATTTTTAATGTTTATTTGACAGAAGGTGGTTTTCCAGAAATTGTTTCATTTAGCCCAGATGTACAACAAAAAACATTACAAGAATATCTCAATGTCACCATTTATCGCGACATTATCGATCGATATACCATTAAAAATCCGGCATTAATTAAATATATGATTTTATCAATTATACATTCGGCAGCAAAACCCTTTACGGTTAATAAATTTTATAATGACTTACGAAGCCAAGGTTATACTGCCACGAAAGATGTTTTATATGATTATTTAGATTACATGGAAGATGCTTATTTAGGATTTTCTGTTCCTCTTTTTAATAAATCCATTCGTAAAATACAAACGAACCCCAAAAAATTATATGCCATCGATACCGGCATGATAAGAGCTGTGACTTTGGATTATGAAAACGATATTGGCAGATTATTTGAAAATATTATTTTTTTAGAGTTAAAACGTTTAGATTGCAAAATAAGTTATTATTTAACTGCAGAACGCTATGAAGTCGATTTTTTAATACAAACACCACGCGGACATAAAAAATTTTTCCAGGTTGCTTGGAACACGGATGATAAAAAAACCTTAGAACGCGAAGAAAGAGCTTTACAAATTGCAATGAAAGAACAAAAAATTAACGGCGAGTTAATTACGCTTAATTCTTATTTGGAAAATGGAATTAGTCTCGATTGAAGTTTTTTACAGCTCTTCATTGGCCTTATCCGGCACAACATTCGCCAAATGCAGGGCCCCTTCCATAATTTTCTTGAAAACCGGCGCAGAAACCGCTCCTCCTAAAAAATCCTTCCCTTGAGGGTCTCTGATGACAACCGCCACCACAAATCGCGGATCACTGACTGGGGCGATACCGACAAACGATGAAATATGATGGTCTTTTTCATAACCTTGAGCACCTATCATACGCGATGTACCTGTTTTGCCTGCTACACGATAGCCGGTGATACGCGCTTCTTTTCCTGTGCCGTCTTTTTCAATCACCACGGACTCTAATAAGGAAAGCATTTGATTGGCAACTTTTTCTTTCATAACGCGCTCACCCGCAGGCGGTGTTGAAAGACGCACTAAAGATAAAGGTGTTTTAATCCCATGATTAGCAATCACTGCATAAGCTTGTGCTAACTGCAGTGTTGTCACTGATAATCCGTAACCAAATGCCAAGTTTGCAATACTAATCGGTGCCCAACGATCTCTTCTTACCAATTCGCCTGATCGCTCTCCGGGAAATCCTACACCGGTTTCTTCACCAAAACCCAAGCGATGCAAAAGGTTCCATAAATGATTCGGCGGCAAAGCTAAAATGATTTTAGTCATGCCAACATTGCTTGATAATTGCAACACCTGCGCGACCGTTAAATTTTTTGTGTTATGTTCATCGGTCAATATTTTATTTCCGACTTTTATCCAACCGGGATACACATCTATCATGGTAGTAGGTTTAAACTTCCCACTATCCAATGCGCTTGCAATACTAAATGGTTTAATCGTCGATCCCGGCTCAAACACATCGGTGACCGCGCGATTGCGGAATGATGAACTTGATTCATTTGCGCGATTATTGGGATTAAAGGATGGCTGATTAACCATGGCCAAGACTTCACCTGTTTTTACATCTAACACCACCACTGAACCAGACTCCGCCGCATTGGCTTGCACGCCCGCCAATAACTCACGATAAGCAAGAAATTGCAGCTGATGATTGATACTTAATGCTAAGTCATTTCCTGGTTTTTTTTCTCTAAGATTTTGCACACTGGAAATCACCCGGCCTAATCTATCTTTAATCACTACTTCTTTGCCAGGTGTACCTATTAGCCACTTATCCTGCGCAAGTTCAATGCCTTCTTGGCCTTTATCATCCACATTGGTAAATCCAATCACATGCGCTGCAACTTCACCTTCAGGATAAAAACGCTTGTAGTCATGATCTAAAAAAACGCCCGGAATTTTAAGCGATTTAATTTTTTTAGCGGCTTGCGGCGGAATATCTCGTTTAAGATAAACAAATTCCCGCTCCGTATTTTGAAATTTTTTAATCGTGGCTTTAAGCGATGGATAAGCGACATTTAATAACCGAGCTAGTGTTTTTAGATCATGGGAATTTTTATCAATAAGCTGAGGGTTCATCCAAACTGAATAAACAGAGGCACTAATGGCTAACGGATAACCTTGTCTATCAGTAATCATGCCTCGGTACGCAGGTAAAGTAACAATGCGCTTTGCTCTAGCATCCCCCTGTGATTGTAAGAAGTGTTTTTCAAAGACGGCAAGATCAATCAGGCGAATAATTAATCCTGCCACGATTAATGCCACGATATAAATTAATAAATGAAAACGCCACGGTATAAACGCTATCTCAGCCTCTTGCTTCACCCATACTCTCCATCACAAACTTTATTCGTTGACCATGACTACCGTTTTACTGTCAGGAAATTCCATGGACAAGCGTTCTTCCGCAACATTTTCAACACGTGATTGCATAAGCATGCTGCTTTTTTCCAGAAGCAACTGGTTCCATTGTAATTGCATCCTGTCTTTTTCATCCAACGATTGCTGAATATGTGCATTCAAGGTGCGCACACTATTCGTCACATACACTAAGCTTAGTGCTGATATCAGCGTTAACACCGCTAAAAAGCAGAATGCAAAATGGAAACGCGACATAAAGATTGTCATCACCCATCCGCGTGACAATTCTCCTTGATTGAGTAACCTAGCAGCTGCATTCATGATAGCTTCTCCCCAACTCGTAAAACAGCACTACGCGCACGAGGGTTGGAATTAATTTCTTCCGTACTCGGTTTAATAGCGCGGCCTAGCCTTTTAAAGTGTGGCGTATAACTTGCATGTTTAATAGGTAACCTTGCTGGCAGATGATCATCGCCGCTCTCTTGTTTTTGCATAAAATGTTTCACAATTCTATCTTCCAAGGAGTGAAAACTGATCGCGAGCAAACGGCCGCCTATTTTTAACGCCTTTAAACTTTGAAAAAGTCCGAGATGCAAATCATCTAATTCATGATTCACCGCAATGCGTATGGCTTGAAAACTTTGCGTTGCGGGATGTTTGCCTACCTGCCAAGCAGGATGGGCAGCTGCAATAATTTCCGCTAATTGTTGCGTCGTGGTGATAGGCTCTTTTGCACGGTTAGCAACAATAGCTTTCGCAATACGGCGTGAAAAACGTTCTTCACCGTATTCATATAAAACATCTGCTAATTCTTTTTCCGAAATAGTTGCAATCCAGGTCGCAGCATCGATACCGCTTGAAAAATCCATGCGCATGTCTAATTTACCGGAACGTAAAAAACTAAAGCCGCGTTCGGCTTCATCGAGTTGTGGGGATGATACGCCTAAATCAAACAATATACCGTCAACCTTACCTAATACTTGTTGATCTAATAAAAAATTTTCCAACGTTGCAAAGGAACCGTGTTGAATGAAAAAACGTTTATCATGCGCAAAATGCTTGCGTGCGTAAGCTACTGCATCAGGGTCTTTATCCATCGCCAATAAACGTCCTTGTGGACTTAAGCGATCAAGAATGGATGCAGCATGTCCACCGCGACCAAAAGTTGCATCGACATAAATACCATCAGCGTTTATGGCGAGTTGTTCTAACACCTCTGCCATTAGCACTGGCTGATGTAAGTTCGATGTTTCTTTCATATGACATGCCACCATAAATATCCCATTACAATGACAACGATTTCACTTCATCTGGCAAATCGGTGTTATCTTCTCTCGCTTCTTCTGCAAGCCAAAGACCACGTCGTTCTTGCCAATAATTTTCATCCCATAACTCAAACTTTTTACCCTGTCCTACTAACACTGCATGCTTGGTTAAGCCTGCATATTCACGCAACAAAGGCGGCAACAAGATACGCCCGTTGCTGTCTAATTCAATTTCGGTTGCATGACCGATAAGTAAACGTTGTATTCGACGCGCTTGACGATTAAAGCTCGGTAATTGTTCGAGTTTGCTTTCAATGACTTCCCAAGCTTTTAGCGGATAGATAAGCAAACAACGCTCATCAGTATCGATGGTCGTAATGATTTGGTTTTCATTTTCTTGCAGCAAACGCTCACGATAGCGTGTAGGCATCACGATTCTGCCTTTTGCATCGATGTTAATTGCGTTTACGCCTCTAA
>CAYVRW010000083.1:0-9542 GCA_964453575.1 uncultured Coxiellaceae bacterium
ACTTCTAACGTACGCTCATAATTATATAAATCTTTGGGCACACCTATGATATAACAACCCCTGTCGTAAACATGATAATGTTTGCTCACCCCCGGGATATCTAAAAGTTGCGGCTCACCAGGCGGGTCTAAGTTGTACACATCCCAGATTTTTAAGGTTGCAAAGCGTTTTAACAGATAATAAATATCATCGTGGCTGATAGGACGATTGAGAAGTTCTGTCATGTCAGGAAGCGGCAGGCCTTCGCCTAAGGCTTCCCAAATTTTTGCTTTTAAATCAGTAAAATGCTGGTTAACATCTTCGATTTGAATGCGTTCTTTAATGGTAAGATCAAACGCTGCGGTAAGAGGTATGCCGGAATCATTTTCTGCCATCACCACAATATGATAAACGCCCTGGGTGTCATTAGCTGGAATACCGCTGACTAAACCGTCCGAGGTACAAATAAGCCCTCCTGGTAAGGATTGGCCGTCGGCTAATTCAGCATAAAAACGTACTTTGCCGGAGGCTTCATCGGGGGATTGAATGAAATCGTTGAGTTTAAGTGTAAAACTTGCACCTTCATTCACGATTTGTGCGGGTATTTCAGTTTTTAATACCGGTGATTTTAATTCGTCTGGCATGGGATGTCCTTACGGCTAAGTATTACTGTTACATAGTAATACATTATGTCAAAATTACGTACTTTTTAATTTGAAAACATGCAGTTAATATGCTGTGCTGTATTTTAGAGGAGTTCTAACTATGCTTATCTCTCTTACTAAACTTCGCGCCGATTTATATAAAATCGTAGACCAAATTATCGAAACAGGCTTGCCAGTTGATATTGAACGTCATGGTAAAAAAGTCCGTATTATCGCACTTGAAAAAAAATCAAAACTCGCCAATATAAAGCCTCACCCCGGAACTATTATTGGGAATCCTGATGAATTGGTTCATTTAGATTGGTTTTCTGAGTAATTGAGTTACACGCCAACCCACTCATAAATCTCTGTCGCAGCAATACTGCACTGATTGCATTTTACGCCGCATTTGGGGGTTTTCATGCATTGACGAACTTTACCTTTACGCACCCAATGGGAAAGCATATCGCGTAACACATTGGGATCACGATTAAAATAAACACAAAGACTAGAAAGACTCGCCATTTTCACTTGTATCATATAATTTTTAATATCAAGCAGGTTCATATTCACCTCGTAATGCTATGTCACGTGAACGCATGATGGTAATGACGATTATAAAAAATAACACTATGCCCGCTAACCAACTGATAGACATGACAGGATGATGCATCATCGTCATCAGTTGATAAAATCCAACCGCAACACCGTAAGCAACGGCTGTACTCCAAAACACTGAAAACAATGCCCATGAACGATTAAGTTCACGCCAGACGGCTGCAGTTGTTGACACACATGGCACGTATAACAAGACAAAAAACATGTAAGCCATCGCACCGATTTGGCCGTCGAATTTTTTATACATTAAACCATAAACATTGTTTGATAAGGATGACACAGGGGCTTGTGCTAAAACGGGATTACTAAAAGCACCGGTGAGTTTGCTTAAATTAGCAGGAATAGAAGCAACGGCTTCATGTAAATTGCCCCAAAAACTAAAACTTTCAATCGGTAAATCGGTGAAATGTCCCATTTGTGAATAGAGTGCATTCAAGGTGCCGATGACCACTTCTTTGGCCAATACTCCGGTGAGCAAGCCTACTGTCGCCGGCCAATTGTCTGCAAAAATTCCCATAGGCTCAAAAATAGGCGTCACCATACGTCCTGCAGCAGCTAACAATGAATTGGTATCACCATCACCATTACTGATACTGCCATCGGCATCCAAACCACTTAATACGCCTAATAATACACAGATAGGTACAATAAGTTTGCCGGCACGCAGCACGAAGCCGCTTAAACGCTGCCATACATTAAGCATTAATTTTTTAATATCGGGCACATGATAAGGCGGTAATTCCATTAATAAAGGAGCAGGGTCGCCTTTCAATACCGTTTTGCGTAACAAAAGCCCGGTTAACACCGCAATCACAATACCTGTGAGATACAATACAAATACCACATTATGACCGCCGGTAGGAAAAAACGCCGCAGTAAACACTGCAAAAATAGCTAAGCGCGCACCGCATGACATGAAAGGGCTCATTAATACCGTGAGAATACGATCGCGTTTATTATCCAACGTGCGCGCGCCCATCACTGCAGGCACGTTGCAGCCAAATCCTACTATCATGGGCACAAATGATTTTCCGGGCAAACCTAAAGCACGCATCAATCTATCAATCACAAACGCTGCACGCGCCATGTAACCTGAATCTTCAAGAAAAGACAAAAACAAAAACATGGCAGCTATCACGGGAATAAAGGTAATCGTGGTATTAATACCTTTACCTACGCCTTGTGCTAACAATGCAATCAGCCAGTTAGGCAAATGCATGGCCGTCAATACGCTTGCAAGCCCTTGCACGAAAATAGTGTTGCTGCTGATATCAAAAAAATCCTGGAAAGCACCGCCTATATTAATGGCAAATAAAAACATGCTGTACATGATGCCTAAAAAAATCGGGATACCTAAAACACGATGCAATACAATGCTATCGATGCGATCAGTCATGGTTTTCTTGAGCACACCCGTTTTTACGACGCATTTTTTAATGATGTCTTGAATAAAACGATAACGCGCATCGGCAATTAAAATATCGGCATCTTCGCCTAAATTTTCTTGAATGTGTTGTTGATGGGCTGGAATTTTTTGGAGTATTTCTTCTGAAACAAGCGGACGAACAAACATATCGTTTTCCAATAATCGCATCGCTATCCAAGGAGCTTGATCATGAGAAATGTGATTCGCCATATCTTCTATGATGTTTTTAATGACAGGATGGAGAGTTGTGAGTGTTACTTTGGAAATGGTTTGATGTTTTGCAATGAGTGTTTTCAATGCCTGAATGTTTTTTTTCTTATTCGCTTCTAAACCAATAACCGGACAATCCAAGGATTCTTGTAATACATTTAACAAAATATTCATTTGACGTTGCTTTGCCACATCCAGCATGTTCACGGCTAAAATCACTGGTATGCGCATGTCTAACAATTGCAAAGTCAAATAAAGACTGCGCTCTAAATTATTAGCATCTAAAACATTTACCATCACATCGGCTTTGCGGCTTAAGATAAAGTCACAAGCAATACGTTCATCAATAGAGGAATGCTCAGAGACTGAAATAAGGGAATAAGTACCTGGCAAATCAACCACTTCCACACTGCCGTCGTGACGGTAAAACCCGCTTTTGCGTTCTACCGTAACGCCCGGCCAGTTACCCACTTTTTGGCGGGCACCCGTTAACGCATTAAATATCGTCGTTTTACCTGAATTTGGATTGCCTACTAAACCTACTGTCAACGTATTCACGCCGTAATCTCCTGAAGCTCTAAGATATCGGCTTCTTCTTTACGCAAGCTAAGCGCGAAACCGCGAACCATGATTTCAATGGGATCGCCCAAGGGTGCTTTGCGTGAAACCAATAATTCAGTGCCAGGAATAAGCCCCATGGAGATTAATTTGTGTCTATAGATTTTTTCAGCTGCATTCAATGCGGTAATGATCGCACGGCCGCCTATTTTCATATTTTTAAGCCGCATAGTCGCCCTACTTTTGACTTTAAACGTACCCCAGTATGGCCTTTTCAAATAAGGCTGTCAATACAATTGAGAATTATTCTCATTTAAAAAATGGCTTTTTCTATGACCTGCCTAAGCTCGCCCAATTGCCCATGAAAAAAATGCCCTGCCCCAGGAATTCGAATAAGCATAGGCTTAGGGTTTAGATGATTAATCCAATGGTAAACCGCTTCAGGTGAAATAACATCATCTTCTTCCCCCTGCACCACTAACCACGGGCAAGAAAGGGTCGATAAATCAAGGCCTTCGAAACGTGAAACTTGAGGCGCTATGGTCACCAATTGCGTAGGATGCAATCGTAAAGCAGCACTGACCGCCACAAACCCGCCAAAAGAAAACCCTGCTAACCAAAGCGCATCTCCCGGTCTTTCTTTTTTTATCCACTCTGCAATAGCTATGACATCATCCGTTTCGCCATGCCCTTGATCATGTACGCCAGCAGATTTCCCCACCCCGCGGAAGTTAAACCGTATAGTCGAAAGTCCTTTATCATGAAACGTGCGGGCAAGTGTGGTAACGACTTTATTGCTCATGGTACCGCCGTACAAAGGATGGGGATGACAGACAATCGCTGTAATAGGCTTATTTCCTGGAGTGGTAATCATCTCAACGTCGCCTGCAGGCCCAGGCCATAATAATCGGGTCTCTGTTTCGGAAAAGTGTTGCATAAATGTGATATCTCATACGTTATAATGTTCAATCCTTATTCTAATGATAATAAAAAGGATTTTATACTTCTGATTTAGCTCAATCGACATTTTTACAAACCGATAATCTTTTTCTTTATTTTAAAAAATTAACAATTAAATCAAAAAGTTATGCTAAAAAATAATACACAAAAAAATAGTGTTTGTTTACTTTATAAACATTGCGCTATAATTGACCTCCCAAAGCCAGTAAAGTGTAATTAATGAACTTATGTTTAAACGTGAATGCGGGATAAATTCACGTTGATAGGAATTTATGAAAATTTTTATATTTAACCTTGATACCATTTTTACAGAAGCGGACGGTTTAGATCGTTTAAACCGCATTCCATGCAGCAGATCAACGATTAATCCTTATGTTTTTGAACAAGGTTCATTACAGGATTGTTATACCTTAAATAAGAAGAGAATGGCCCCTATTTTTAAAGCAATACTCGAAAAGGGAAACAAAATTGGATTTGCAACCCCATCAACTTCAACCAAGAAAGAGCACATCAAAATATTTTTTGCCATGGAATATGGGCTATCCCTGCGTGATGACTTTATATGTTTTCCTAGAAATAGAATTAATACGTATTTAAAAGAAGCGGCAAAGCTATTTCAATTACAACATGCGAATGTCATTGTTATAGATGACAATGAATATCATATAAATGAAGCATCAAAGGATGGATTTACTGTTATTCATGTTGATAGCAACGAGCATTGTAATACTCACGGAACTGTATATGTAAAAAAACTGGAAGAAGTCCTTCAAAAGGATAACTCATGTGAAGCAAATAACCCAGTCGCAGCACAAACGCAAATGGAGCTTAAGTTAGCACCCCCTATGAAAATTTTTATGTTTGACATTGATGAGACACTTTTATGCTGGGGACGGGGACGCGTGAAACATTTAAACGATATTCCACGTAGTAAGTCCAGGGTTAATCCGTATCGCGAGTTCGTGATGGTCGATGATGATACGGACGATACGTATGATGAAGATACAGATGATACAGATGATGAAGATACAGATGATAAATGCTATACCTTAAATAAAGGAAATCTGAAACCCATTATTGAAGAAATACGTAAACAGGGACATGTAATGGGATTTATAACAGCAGGAACATTAAGAAAAAAACACATCAAAGAATTTTTTCAATACGAATATACCCTAGATCTTGGCGATAATTTTATACATTATTTTGAAATAAAAGATAAAACTCATTATTTAAAAGAAATAGCCATAAAATATAAATTATCACATGAAAAAATTATTTTAATAGATGACAATCATAAACATATTGCTCCTGCGCGTGAAGCCGGATTTACTACTATTCTTGTTGATAGCCTACATGGATGTGGAACTCATGGAACTGAATATATAAGAATGCTAAAAATGGAGTTAGGATTACAAGTTGATAAACAACATGAAACCTACCATGAAGAAAAAAAACCCGTTGACGTACAAACCGAACCAGCACCATTAGTTGAAATATCAGAACTAATGTTACAAACAGGCGTGGTAAGAGGTGCTGATTTCGGTATGAAAATTTTTATGTTTGACATTGATCACACCTTATTATGTCGTGAAAACGAGCTGGGATGTCTAAATAGCGTTCTACATGTAGAAAGCTGCTGGAATCCCTATGAAGATTCTCATGATAATAACGGGCAATCTTGTTTTACCTTGAACAAAGAGAGAATGAAATCTATTTTACAAAAAATCCTGAAATTAGGATATAAAATTGGATGCATCACAGCAGGAAAAGCAAAGAAAGATGAAATGATGACTTTTTTCTCTTATGAATATGAAATATATGAATGTGACCTCGGTGATTTTATATATTTCAATCGCACCACGGATAGGAATACCTTACAAAACAAGGCTGCCATTTTAGAAAATATAGCAAAACAACATAATCTTCCGCATGCAAGCATTTGTTTAGTCGATGACAACCCTACTCATATTGATTCAGCAATGAAGGCTGGATTTACCACTGTTCATGTCGATAACGGATTGAAATATCCGACCAATGGAACAGAATATGTGAGAATACTGGATGAAATGTTAAAATCATTCGAGAATCAATCTAAAAAATTAAACGAAGAAAAATTACCATCTCAATCTATCATCACCATACAACATGAAGAAATGACAAGCCCCAAAGTAGTAGAACTAAACATTCATCCCGAGCAATCAGTTAAAGTTTCAAGTAAGCACCGATTTTTTAAGGCGGCTAAAAACACTACCGTTAACTTATTTACCTGTTGTTTACCGTGTTTTAAACGTTAATTAATATTACTATTACTACGTCCGCGCGTTTTCTCTTCTTGTTCAGAAACAGGTTTTTTGGCTATCGGTTCGGCTGGGAAAAATCCGCGGCTAGGCGATTTTCTTCTTGGCGTCAATGAACCGTCTCGAGGAATAGGAATACTCAAGTTGTTTCTAGGGCTTGAACTAGGAGAATTTTTTCTTCTAGGACTAAGAAGAATTTTTTTGGGTGTGTCCTGGTCTTCAGGAACAGATAAGTTCCTGGGACTGGGAGCAGGAGGTAAAGGACCAATCTGGGAATCATAAAGGCCTAACACCATAGGATGGTTTGGTTTTTCATCTTCGGCTGGTCTTTCTGAAATCGCTGGCAGGGATACCATTGAAAGAGTTTTCTTTCTCTTTATGTCGAACTTGAATGCAGATTGAGAACTGCATTTAGGCGTAGGAGTCAACTCATGGAATGTAGGACTAGGATCTTTAATAAATTCTTTTAATGCTTCTTCTTCTTTTTTTGAAATCGGATATTCCTCTGGAGAACATTCCTCTGCATCGACGACGAGAGGAATATAAAGTGGAAGCTCATCCTTAACTTTTTGAGGAATAAAGTCAATGATTAATGACTCAGGTTTTTTTTCTTCTTCAACTTTCACGGAGATTGGGAGTACTTCATCAATGCTTTCAGGAATAACTTGCCATTTTTTCAGGTCTATTTCTTTAAATACGATACGAGTCATCTCAATCAACCGATCTACCTGTTGACCCAAAAGATATCTTTTCCAATCCGATGCTGCAGATACTGTTTTACAAGGAATGACAAAAATCTCATGATACTTATTCATGAGTGATTCTGCTAAATCCTGCAATTGATCTGAAGTATATTGCTGTAAATTTGCATGCAAATAATCATTTAAATTTTTTAATTTAAGATTATTCAAGTTTTTTGCTTTTTCATAGCCAAACTCTGAGTACATAGCTGGTATATGATCAAGTCCAAGCGTACTAATTACATGGGTAAAATCTTTATAAGTGTTAATAGTAAGTGCACGCATTTCTTTAGCTTCTTCTTCACAAGCTACTTCGTACGCCAGAATCTGACGTTCTCTCTCTTCCGCGCTTTCTATTAAGACTTGTGCAAGTATTTCAGCGTCGAGCTGACTAGATGTTCTGCTATTTCTGCCATTCATATGTTAACCCACCTTAATAAATTGTTCACTTATTGTACATATGAAAGCTTAACAAATTATTAACAGAATGGTAATAAAGGTAACTGACTGATTAATATGAGTTAATTACGAAGCTGGAAGATCCTCTGGAAAGAATCTTGACATCTCGAGGCCAACCAAAGTAAACTAGACTAGTCAGACTAGTTATTTAGGAGAATGCAATGCGTAACTGGCAATTACAAGATGCAAAAGCCCATCTCAGCCAACTGGTGAAAGAGGCTATGCTGCATGGTCCGCAAGAAATTTCTCTGCGAGGTGAGCCAGCGGTTATCGTCATTTCCAAAAAAGAATATCTTACATTAGTTGAGCCAAAACTTTCTTTTCTTGATTTTATCCGTAGCTCGCCCTTGGTTGGTGCAAAGCTTCGCATTGATAGAGATTCATCGCTTACCAGGGATATTGATTTATGAGCTATTTGCTTGATACAAATGTCATTTCTGAACTTGCGCGCTCTAAACCAAATAAAAATGTACTTACCTGGTTTCAAAATGTTCCTAGTGAAACACTTCACTTAAGTGTATTAAGCTTGGGTGAAATTAGAAAGGGCGTAGAAGCTCTTTCAAATCATGACCGTAAAGAAAAATTAAGATTATGGCTAGAAACCGAGTTGCCAAATTGGTTTGGAAACAGGCTTTTCATGATTGATCAACGGGTGGCAGATCGCTGGGGGAGATTACAATCTGAAATGAAACGTAGTATTCCAGCCATAGATAGTCTGATAGCAGCAACAGCATTGCAATATGATTTTCGTTTGGTTACTAGAAACGTAAAAGATTTTGTCTACCCAGGGTTGATTACTATCAATCCTTGGGATTGATTTACTTGATTCCCAACACCTTCTTCAAAAACATCCCCGTATATGATGTCTTATGTTTAACAAGCTGCTCTGGCGTGCCTGATGCCACTACCTGGCCGCCTTTATCGCCGCCCTCAGGGCCAAGGTCAATGATCCAATCGGCGGTTTTAATCACATCTAAATTATGTTCAATAATCACGACCGTATTGCCAGCATCACGCAAGCGGTGCAATACATTAAGCAATTGTTCAATGTCATAAAAATGCAAGCCTGTGGTCGGTTCATCAAGAATATATAACGTTCGACCGGTATCGCGCTTGGATAATTCACGCGAAAGTTTAATGCGTTGCGCTTCACCGCCTGATAAGGTTGTCGCACTTTGACCTAAACTAATATAAGAAAGCCCTACATCCATCAAGGTTTGTAATTTACGTGCAAGCACTGGAATGGCATCAAAGAAACTACGTGCATCTTCTATGGTCATGTCTAACACTTGCTGAATATTTTTACCTTTATAAGTAATTTCTAATGTTTCGCGATTATATCGTTTTCCCTGACACACATCGCAAGTCACATACATGTCTGCTAAAAAATGCATTTCAACTTTAATTAAGCCATCGCCTTGGCATGCTTCGCAACGACCGCCTTTGACATTAAAACTGAATCGACCTGGATGATAACCACGTGAACGGGCTTCTTGAGTTCCTGCAAATAATTCGCGAATCGGCGTGAATAATCCTGTGTAGGTTGCAGGATTCGAACGCGGCGTGCGGCCAATAGGACTTTGGTCGATGTCCACGACTTTATCTAAATATTCTAAACCTTCGATATCTTCATAAGGCGCTGATTCAC
>CAYVRW010000084.1:0-9482 GCA_964453575.1 uncultured Coxiellaceae bacterium
ACTATATGTTTAGTAACATTTTTTACGAGGTAGCTACAATCCTCGACATGCCCCTAGGGCTTCGCAACCCACGTCGAAACCGGGTCGCCCCCATTGATAATTATACACTATTTAAGATCAAATATTATACAATTATTTCGCTTTTAACATCCGTTGTTTATCGCGCTGCCAATCACTTTCTTTTTCGGAAGCGCGTTTATCGTAAAGCTTTTTACCTTTAGCTAAACAAAACTCAAGTTTAACTCTATTGTGTTTCCAATATAACTTGAGCGGGATCAAAGTATACCCTTTGCGCTCAACATTTCCTATTAATTTATTTATTTCTCGTTGATGTAGAAGTAGCTTGCGCGTACGTGTAGGATCAGGGTGCACATGGGTCGATGCTGTCAATAAAGGGGTAATTTGCGCCCCTAAAAGCCATACTTCGCCGCTTTTTACAATAACGTAACTCTGATCGATTTGGATGCGCCCTGCACGTAAACTTTTGACCTCCCATCCGGCTAAGACAATACCTGCCTCAAAACGCTCCTCTATAGTATATTCGTGGTGCGCTTTTCGATTGACAGCGATGGTTGAGTCGAATTTAGCTTTTTCTTTCATGGTGCGAAGTATAGTATTCTCTTTTACAAAATAACAGTGAAACTATACTTTTTTAGCGAATTTTACTTACGAACAGGCTGTTTCCTACCAAGATCATCAATGGCTACATAAATAAATGTTCCTTCAGCAACTTTTTGTTGAGTGTCTTGGGTTATTGAAAGTGTCCATACCTCAATTTTATAATGCATGGAGGTATGGCCTACTTTTTGCAATTCGGCATAACAAGATACAAGATCGCCCACATTGACGGGCTTGATAAAACGCATGGCATCAATAGCCACTGTTACCACTCGTGAACCTGAATGTCTGCGCGCCTCAATACCGCCGCCCATATCCATATTCGACACCAACCAGCCGCCAAAAATATCGCCATTGGCATTGGTATCTTTGGGCATAGCTACAATTTGCACCGTTAGTTCACCGCGTGGTAAATGTTCAACGTCCATGCTAAAACTCCGCTATTAAAATTCTATTTTAAAGACAATGGGCTTAACAAGTAAGCCCATTTCCCACTTATTAATACGATTTAACAACCACTCTGGTACCAACATTTGCAAAATTGAATCGCAACCATTCAGCATCAGCCACATGCATACGCACACAACCATGGCTTACGTTACCTTCAACCACATTTCCTGGATAAGAGCCATGTAATCCTTGACCGCCATTAAAATACATGCAGTAAGGCATAGGTGCGCCACCGCGTGGCAATGGATAAATATGCGATTTGCAATCTGCACTTCCTAACGATTGAATACGAAAACTTCCTGCACGCGTACGGCATGGTCTTCCAATATCAGCGCAATAGCTGGAACCAGCAGTTGCTAAACCTGCTTTAACCAACTTACCATCTTCATATGCACCCCATGCATGTACATTTGGATCGACCACAATAGTCTTTGTGTTGGATGCGATATTTTGTGGTAAGCGATCATTATAATCACGAGGATTGTAAGTTTCATAACTAGACATACCATTATTGTAGTTTGACACAGTACCGCAAGAACTGAGAGAAGCAGATATAAAAGCATAGACGATTAAAGCAACACCTGTTTTAAGGTTACGCATAGCAATACTCCTTCTTTTTTATTTGTTATAAGTTTATTCTAAGCCTAAAAAACACTTAGAATTCA
Organism: uncultured Coxiellaceae bacterium; assembly: GCA_964453575.1. Taxonomy (GTDB): domain Bacteria; phylum Pseudomonadota; class Gammaproteobacteria; order DSM-16500; family DSM-16500; genus JABDBK01. Next base: position 1,734 of record CAYVRW010000084.1, read on the forward strand.
TGGATAGTTCAAAATATTCTTGATTTGGATTATCTTTTGCTCATAAGATTCAACAGTGGTTTATTTATATTAATTTTTAACCTAGACACCCTGCAAAATTTACACAAAATTAAATGATTCTCCACACTTCAATACAACCTCTTTTCCGCAAAAAGTGTATGGAAATAATGCATTTTTTGCCTCATTGCTTTGTTATTTCCAATAACATACTAGAAATAACTCTTTACAAGCTATCCATCTTATTTGTTAAACTAATTTCTACATTACCCATAATTGAATATTTTTTATTAAGGACAATGACACATGACTCAATCAAGACCTTATATCATTCAAATTTTAAAAGAAGAATTTAAAAACCCGGAAAAAGCACAACACATACGTACTAAAACACTTCATATTCTAAAAGAAAGCCCTGGAAGCGCGTCTCGTATTTTTGATGAACTTCCAAGTTTGCTTCCCAAAAAAACCATGCAATCTCTCTCGTGCAAATTTTTAAATATTATTTCTCGCATGGACACGAACCCCATTTCGGAGACCCATGGCGTGGAAATTACAAATGAAAAAGACAAAGAAAAAATTTCTCTTTTTATAAAAGAAATTTTAGCCATTGGCATTAAAGAATTACTCGATGATGAGAATGGTCATATTAAACCGGAAATAATTGAGCAGCTAAGATTGGAGAGTATCGAAAAAAAATTGGGCCGATCTGAATTAACGCTTTCTATTTTGTGCGGTTACGTTGGCGCAATCAATCAGGAAATTGTTAAAAATTTTTCTCTCAAAGAAATTTCAATATCTAAATATAATCCTGCTTATACGAGATTTTATGTTTATATCAATGGAAAAATGGAAGATGTTAATTGCAACCAAACCAATCTCCGTCTATGGGCCCTTGCTAAACTTAAAGAAGAAGGGCATGATTTCACGAAAAATGATTTATTAAAGTGGTCTCGCGAAAATCCTCTTATCATGGGTACAGCGATTGTTTTAGGCGCGATCACTACCGCATCGATTTTATTTTTCAATAATCAATCAGGTAAAACGTCTGATGCACAACTATTTGATAAGATAAAACCTAGGGTCTAACATTAACATAATTTCTTGACTGCTGACGCATGACTTCATTAACATGCGAGTAATATAAAGCAAATCCATGAAATAATGCGATAGTAAGAAATAAGGCGATGACATCTGTTTTAGCGATAACTGTTGCTGTTCTAAGACCCGATAAGGAATAAAACCCTGTTTCATTTAATCCTATAGCATCATGATGATCAGCGGTTAAAACAGCAACGGTTTTTACTTCGGGTACTGTACCTTGGTGAGTTGTTTTCCTTACTTCAGCCTCACCTTTCACAAGAAGGTAAAAACTATCCACCGGATCACCTTCCTTCACGATGATTTCACCTTCTTTGAATGTTTTGGGAATTAATAAAGATGCTAACATTTCAATTTCTTCATCTTTTAGCGCAGCAAAACACTGCTGGTTCTTTATCACGGACTGTCTAATTGTAGAGGGTATTATATCAGCCATAGCAGTATCATCCTGAATAATGTAGATAAATTTAACCCATACTTACATTATACCTAAAAAACTGTAAATTTTTATGCAATTTGTTGGCTGAAAAAATGCATATTTTCATTAAGTTAGGATATATGATAAAATATTAATCAATTTTATTATATAAGCTAATTTAATGCCCTCTTAAGAAAGACTTAATATTCACTTAACAAACCCATATTATACTTGTCGAACATTTATCGGTAATTAATACAATAAATGTATTTAATTTGATCACTATATGAGGGGATTTTATTATGTTTAGATTTTTCAGTAAATCTGAAGCGGCAATGGCTGCTTTTGGAGCTGGTCTCGCTGTTGTTGAACTACAGAGACGGTCTTCAAAAAAGGAACTCGAGGAACATCTTCGAAAGATCAGAGAGGAGCAACGAGAAAAAGATAGCCAGCAACCCAAGATTGGACTCAAACGCACATACACGGACTAATACAAAAATTAGGGATACGATGCAAAAAGTACATCTTATCCCTATTCCTACTCTTCTATACCGCAAATTTTTTCCATAGACCACCCACCTACAACATGTTATAACCATTCAGTTCGGATTTTATCATTCAAGGAGAAATTTTAATGCGAATATATCATAAACTTATTTTAGTGAGTTTACTCTCATCGTTCTGCACTCTCAATTATGCAGAAACCATTCCAACACAGCATTTTGTAGTTGCACCTAAATGTTTGCTTAAAAACAACATCTCTCATAAAACATTAGCAACGTCAAAAAAATTAATGTTAATTGAAACCAATGATACAGGCATTGATTCCTTAATCGCTGCGAAGCAAAATAAAACTACCCGTTGTGGCGGCTTTATGGATGTAACATCAGCTTGGGAAAGTTATGCTAAAAAACTCACATCCAAGCACAATGCAAAATCTTTTTTAGCTGATTATGAAAACACCCCCAAATCATCGTTAAAAACATCTTATAGCATAAGATATCCTGCTCAAGTTGAAGCATTAATCAAACAAAGTAATCCGCAAAATATGTGGACAAGGTTACAAGCATTAAGCAGTAAAGTTGATCGTTATTCACGTTCTGATAGTGGCGCCCAAGTGGCGGAAGAAATTAAAAATGAAGTTGAAACCATGGCTAAAAACAATAATCGCACTGATGTAAGCGCTTATTTTGTTGATACCGTGGGTTACAAACAGAAATCAGTCGTTGTTAAAATAGGTAATTCCAATCAACCTGGCATCGTGATTGGAGCACATATGGATACTTTATCAAGTATGTTTGAAAGAAAACCAGGAGCTGACGATGATGGTTCAGGTACAGTAACCGTGCTTGAAGTTGCGCGCACTCTACTTTCTAGCGACATGCGCTTTAACAAACCTATTTATCTTATTTGGTACGCCGCTGAAGAAGTGGGTTTAGTGGGTTCACAACATGTCGTCAATGACTTTTTGAAAAAAAATATTCCCGTTTCAGAAGTCATGCAATTTGATATGACGGGCTATGCCCACAAAAATGATTTAACCATATGGTTATATGATGACTACACCAATAAAGAATTGACGGCTTATCTTGAAACATTGATTAATACTTACGTCAAAACCTCTATTGGGCATGATAAGTGCGGTTATGCATGCAGTGATCATGCTTCATGGACGCAAAAAGGTTACCGTGCATCGATGCCGTTTGAAGCATCTTTCAGAACGGATAATCCGGATATTCATACTTCAAGAGATACCATTGAAAAACTCTCTCTCGCGCATATGACGGATTTTTCGAAATTGGCACTTGCTTTTGCAGTTGAATTAGCAGAGCCAGTTGTTTAACGACGAGAACCGAAAACAATACCAAATACAATAGGCATGGGCTCTTTTACATAAGGGCCCACATTTCTAACCGGCGAAATGTGGCTCGCCGCAAAAACTGCTGCCTCATCTAACACATCAGCACGACTGGACTTCAGCAAACGCACATCCGTGACCGTACCATCAGGATGCAGCACAAAACCGATGACACTTACACCACCTATACTTAAATCAATGGCAGACTTAGGATACAAAAGTTTAGCAGTAAGTGCTTTGCCTAAAATGATAATTAAGGGTTGCGGCGTTTTACTATTATCACCGATAAGATGTACCGGCTCTAAGCTTTGTTTCGGTGAAATATCCACTGCTTGATTAAAACGAACTTCGCGTTGATCGAAAATAGGTTTTTCAATGCCATACTTTGAGGTAGGAACTTCTTTTTTGAAAATTTCTTTTGCTGCTGCACGATTGTTTTGTTCGGCGGGTTTCTGTGCTGATTCATGATAAGCATAAGAACGTATGTAGGATTCTTGATTATCTTGAGATTTAGTTTGATGAATCCATACGTATGAAAAAAATAAAAAGATTAGAAAATGCAATAAAACTGCTAACCAAAAACTCCAATCACGTAGCGATTTAACTTGATCTATGCGCATGAACTAACCCACAACACGTAACTCTACTATACCATTTTGATTTTCTAATTTAATTTTATCGAGTTCAATACCCGTCACTTTCATTCCATCAATATTATCGCCTATATAAAAAAATCTATTATTGACCATCGCAACTTTTTCCGCTTCCGACACGTAAACACCATTTAAGGTATGTTTTGATTGAAAGGCAGCTGCATCTACTGGTTTTTCTATGTTTTGAGGAGCTGCAGGTATAGTGTCATCAGGAATTTTTAAAATAGCGGCAGTTTGCTCCATAGGCTTTGCGTTATTTATTAAAGTTTTTTTTCCTATTGAATTATTGTCGGATTTGGTATTAAATTGCGGGTAATGTGCAACCATAAGAGTTGCCAATAAAAAAGCAATCACCAATGAAATACCTACATCAATCCAATCATCGCGAGTCATGTTTTCTTGCGGCAATGATGCAGTTTGTCTCTCATCATGTGTTTTTTGTAATGCTTCATATATGATGCTCACAATACACACCTCCATCTTCCAATTCTGTATGATACTAAATTATCCACCTATAAAACAATAAGGCTTTAATAAATGGAAAAAGAAATAAAGGAACAACTCATTCAAACTTTGCATGCTACATTTGGCTTTAATGATTTTCGCAAAGGACAACTGGAGGCATTAACTGAACTAATGACCCAAGGAAGATTATTATGTATACAACCCACCGGGCATGGCAAATCATTGCTATATCAACTTCCTGCGGTTTTATTAGAAGGTATTACCCTGGTTATTTCACCTTTGCTCGCACTCATGCGCGATCAATTAAAACAATTAAAGGAACGTTTTGGTATTTCTGCGGCAAGCTTTAATACTGACCAAACCATGGAAGAAAACTATGCTGCAAAAGAAGCCGTAGTTTCCGGCAAAGTTCGTATTCTTTTTATTGCACCAGAGCAACTTGAATACATAGAACGCTTTAACTTTCTATTAACGTTGCCTATAAAATTACTGGTGGTGGATGAAGCACATTGCATATCCACATGGGGACATGACTTTAGGCCTAGTTATAGACAAATATTACACATGACCCATGCGTTAATACATAAAAATAACGCGATCAAACTACTTGCTCTGACAGCAACGGCCAATAAAAAAACTGAAGCTGACATTAAACAACAACTCATCGTAGACAACAAAGCCCTCACTGTCTATCGAGAAAGCATGGATAGACCAAACATTCGTCTAAGTATCATAACTCTTAGCGGAATGGCTGCAAAACTTGCTATGCTTACTCAATTACTATCAACTTTACCAGGTTCAGGCCTTATTTATTGTGCCACACGAGAAAATACCGAGATTGTTGCAGACTTTCTGATAAGCCAGGGAATAAAAGCAGCCGCTTATCATGCAGGACTAGAAACACACTTAAAACAAGCTATCCAAAACGATTTCATTCATGATAATTACACCGTTATTTCCGCAACCAATGCGCTAGGCATGGGCATAGATAAATCCAATTTACGTTTTGTTATTCATTTTGACTACCCTGGTTCTATCACGGCCTATTATCAAGAAGTAGGCCGCGGAGGACGCGATGGGCTTCCTGCCGAAGGTATTTTGCTTTATGACCCTGCTGACTGCAAAATTCAAGAATATTTTATTGAATCCGCTCTACCAAAAACTGATGATTTTCAACTCGTTCTTGATAGCTGCACAGATTTACCTAATTTAAATATCCTTAAACGTAAAACAGGCATGCACCCTAACAAATTGCTGGTAATTGTTGCTGAACTTGTGGAACAAGGCTTTTTAAAAAAAGAAATGCATTACCAAAAACAAGTTTATGTTAAAACTGCAAAACGTGGTATTCCCAATTTAAATCGATATAGAGTTCAGTATGAAGTAAAAAACACCGAACTTGAAAGCATGCAACTTTATGCAGCACAAAAGAAAACCTGCTTGATGGCTGTGTTACGCGAAAATCTTGGTGATACTACTGTCACCCCTTGCGGTCAATGCAGCGTATGCACTACTCTTTCTTTTAAAGAAGCAAAAAATAAAGACCTTATTTTGGCAACTTTATCTTGGCTGGAACGACGTACTATTCCTATTATATTAAATAAAAAAATCACTCATACCGCCGTTGGCATGGCCGTGTTAGATGGTAAAGCGAGATCAGCAGATTTTGTCCATTTTATGCGTGAACGTGCCCAAGTCATCACCTCGCACTTAGGTTTATCCGATCATTTATTTGAATTAATCAAAGAATGTTTATCTGATTTAAAAAAACATCATGCACTGAGTTGTATTGTGCCGCTTCCATCCAGGACCTGGCAATCGCGTGATGACATTATAAAAAAATTGGCCCATTATTTAAAAATTCCTGCTTTTTTTAATTTACTCGCTTGGACAAATCTTCCTGCCGCACGTCAGGGTGAATTATTAAATAATGATCAACGGCAACATAATGTCATTAATCGAATGATGACTTCGACCCAGCATGAAATTCCTGAAGGCACTATTCTATTAATCGATGATTATGTAGGCTCGGGCGCTACTTTAAATGAAGCTGCGCGCGCACTCCGAGAACATGGTAAAATTAAAAATATTTTACTTCCATTTACAGTAGCCGCCCTAAAATGGCGCTTAGGAAAAAGAGGAATGATATAAATGAACAATACAGGCCTGCATTATCTTGCAAACGGTTTAGCGCTTATCACCAAACCTGGCATTAAACGTTATGTTTTTATTCCTCTGATCATTAACATCATTTTATTTATTGGCATGTTTTTTATTGCGAAATACTATTTCCTTGAGCTCAATCAATGGATACTGCACTTGCTGCCATCTTGGTTACAATGGCTGAGTTATGTGCTATGGGTCATTTTTTTCATTGGTTTTTTTCTTATGATTATTTACACTTTTGTAATCATAGCAAATATTATTGCCTCACCTTTTAATAGTTTACTCTCAGAAAAGATAGAACATTATTTAACAGGTCATACTTTACCGCCGCAAAGCATATGGGCAAGTCTCAAAGATATTCCTAGAGTGATCTCTCGTCAGCTAGCCATCATAGGTTATTCACTGCCGCGCGCGATCGTATTATTAGTACTCTTTTTTATTCCGTTTATTCAATTAGCAGCCCCCTTTATCTGGTTTATATTTAGCGCATGGCTTATGACTTTGCAATACATCGATTACCCTACCGACAATCATAAAATTCCATTTAAAGAAGTAAGAAGCCAGCTTTTTCAGAAAAAAGGGTTGTCATTAAGCTTTGGATTGGGTGTTTTGATTTGTTCCATGATACCTGTCTTAAATTTTATCATTATGCCTGCAGCTGTGGCAGGGGCTACGCAAATGTGGGTGGAGCAATTTAAAATTACCCTATCAAATCAGTCAGTTGCATAAATATGATCAAAACCCACACTTTTTTAATAAATGGTATAATAGAAATGGATAATTAATAATCAATAAAGAATACGAGGAGCATATTATGAAAAAGAATTTATTGGTTGCATTCAGTATTATATCCATATTCGCATTAACTAGCTGTACTTCATTAGATGGCTGCGGTTCATCATGCTGCTCATCAAGCTGCTACCAAACAAGCTGCAAAACCTGCACCTATTCAGTACCACGTTGCAGTACTTGTTGGTGGTAATCTAGTTTAGGAGACCTCCTGGGGCATTTCAGGAGGTCTTTTGTCTATTTATATCCAGCGATTCCCGCTAAAGAAGGTTAGCTATTCATTTTTACGCTCCAAACAGCAC
>CAYVRW010000085.1:0-9202 GCA_964453575.1 uncultured Coxiellaceae bacterium
TGCCATTAATCGAACCTGAAAGTGTGCCGCCATTTAAAGTGAAGCTATCGATACTGCTGCCGCCTACCAAGTTTTGAATATTGGTGAAACCGCCCGTGACGCCAGTGACTGATCCAGCATTTGAACCTGTGATGCTCCAAGTATTTGCGACATTATCCGCAGTGAGGGTATTGGTACCGCTGCCGCCATTGATAGAACCTGACAATGTACCGCCGCTTAAGGTGAAGTCGTCGGTGTTACTGCCGCCCGTTAGCGTGCCGATGTTAGAAAAACTTAATGTGCCGGTTATGCTAGCAATACCGCTGACTGCGCCGCCATTTGCACTACTAATCGTCCATGTTTGAGTGGGGCTTGTGCTTTGTAAAGTAAACGTGTCAGTACCCGTAACTCCGTTGATGGTAAGATTAGCGAGGCTTAATGCGCCGGATAATGAGAAATTATTATTTGCTGAGCCACCCGTGAGATTCAGATCTTTGCCAACACCTGAAATGCCATTACCGAAAACGATATCGCCATTGGCGGTTAATGTGGTTGAGCTTCCGCCAGTCAATGAAACAGCATCATTATAAGTTTGGGAACCCGTGGTTGAAACGTTTGCAGCGATAGATGTTGTACCTGCGGAATCAGTGGTTAAACTCGAGAGCGCAGAAGATCCGCCAACAATACCTCCAAATGATGTGGTACCTGCAGTATTGGCAGTTAGTCCAAATGCGCCATTTAACGTCGAACCAAATCCTATATTGCCACTGCTGCTGGAAGCGAGTGTACTTGTACCTGTTAAGGTGACTGCATCGTTATAAGTTTGAGCGCCCGTTGTTGAAATGTTTGCGCCTATAGATGTTGTACCTGCGGAATCGGTTGTTACACTCGTGAGTGCAGATGAGCCGCCGACAATACCCCCAAATGATGTGGTACCTGCTGTATTGGCAATTAAATCAAATGCGCCATTTAAGGTTGAACCAAATCCGATATTGCCGCTGCTGCTTGATGCAAGAGTTTTTGCACCTGAACCAGATAAAGTCACAGGGTCATTAAAAGTTTGCGCGCCCGTTGTTGAAATGTTTGAATTGATTTGGGTGGTACCTGCAGCATCGGTTGTTAAACTGGTAAGTGGAGTCGTGCCGCCGACAATTCCACCAAAGGTAGTGAGGTTAGAAGTATTTACGGCCACATCAAATGCGCCATTCAGAGTGCCAAAAAATTGTATTGAACTACCGCTGTTTGATGTAAATGTTTTTGCACCGCTGCCTGTTAATGTTATGGCGCTATTATAAAATTGTGTACCTGCTGTAACATTTGCGGCAATATTGGTCGTACCCGTGAAGGGGCCAAAATTGATAACTAATGTAGTGAGAGGAGTCGTGCCGCCAACGATGCCATTTAGGGACATAACACCGTTTGTTTGTAATGCTAAAGTACCTGTACCATCCACGGTAGAATTAAAAGTAATATTATTACCACCATTCGATAAAAGTGTAACGAACCCTGACCCCAAGTTGACCGCATCATTATAAGTTTGAGCACCCGAAGTAGTAATGTCGGCAGTAATACTCGTTGAGCCGGAAGCATCGGTAGTGACACTGGTAAGAGGTGTGGTGCCGCCGACAATGCCGCTAAATGAAGTGATTCCTGCTGTGTTGACGGTTAAACCAAAAGCCCCATTTAAGGTTGAACCAAATCCGATATTGCCGCTATCGGATGTTAAAACACTTGTCTTAGCCAAGGTAACAGGGGCATTAAATGTGATATTACCAGCGCCGCTTGCTGTAATGTCGCCATCGATATTATAAGTGGTGGTCGGCGTTGAGCTTAGGCTTATACCTGAGTTTAAAGTCAAATCAGTGCTGCCAGAAGTGGAGTACAAGATATTCGAAGATAATGCACCTTTTGCCGTACCTAATAAGGCATTGGTATTGCTTAAGGTTTGTGTGCTGGCATCGCCCACAGTGACGGTGTTAGCTGCCATGTTCAACCCTGCAATACTTGCAGTTGAACTAGCTGTCACTGCATTAGCCGATCCGCCGCTTGTAAGATAAGCGAGTAGACTGCTATTTGCTACAACCGCATCAGGTTCAAAGAAATAATAGTAACCATTGTTGCCTGTAGTGACACTTCCCATCGTAAGGCTGTTGCTGCTGCTATTTGAGAGATTTACGCCATTTGTTGCAATTTGCACGGTGCTGCCAGAAAGACCGCTTGCACCTGCGCTGCCGCCTGGAGCAAATCCGGAAACAGCTTGCGGTGTGCCTGAATAGAAACTGCTAAGATAAGGATAAGAATAACCCGCAATAATGCTCCATGTAGGACCAGAAAAGCCAGTAGGAAGTCCAGCTTGTAAGGCAGCAGTGGTCATGCCTGTACCGCCATCGCTAGAACTTTGTCCTGAGGTTTGTGTGTCCCAATAACCGTTAGTGGTTGTGCCGCCAGAAGTATCAAATGCTAAGCCGCCACTACCACTTGAACCTGAAACATAACCGCTATTAAATACATTAGTGAATACGGGACTCAAACCGGCCGCAGCGATACCTCCCGCAAAAGTTCCACCGGTCACACTCCCAAGGTTATAAGAATCTTGAATGACAGTATTACCTGCAACATTGAGTCCCTGGTCGCCATAGCCTACAAGGCCGCCCACCAAATCTCCACCTGATATCGCGCCTGTATTAAAGGAATTTAAAATAGTCGAAGAAAAACTGTATCCTAAGATGCCCCCAGTCGATGCGTTGCCTCCTGCAGCAACACCAGTGACAGAGCCTTTGTTATAAGCATTTTGAATAGTGACTAAATCAGCTGCCCAACCGACAATACCGCCCACATATGAACCGCCGGATACATTGCTGGTATTATAAACGTCTGTAATGACTGTTCCAGGGAATGAAGAGCCTGCAAACAATTGACCCACCAGACCGCCAACAAAGTCAGCTCCGCTGATTGAGCCGCCAGAAACATAAGTTTGTTGTATAGGAGTAATGCCTGCAGCATCAGGTTCTAAATAACCCACTATGCCGCCTACATTGGAATGACCAGTGATGTTAGGATTGCTTAAACCAAGATTGGCAATGAAGCTAGCGTTTGTGACGAATCCTGATCCAATAAGACCTACATTGTCCTCAGCGGGACGATTGATAAAGAGGTTGCTAATGGTATGATTTAGTCCATCAAGTTGTCCACTAAAAGAGGCGATAGGTGCAAATCCTAAACCGCCATTCCAACCACTGGTTGCTGAGGCATCAATATCTCTGCCTAAAGCATAGGAGCCTGTTGTATTGGTGCTGATGTTTTGCAACTGAGTCACATTATTGACTAGCATATAAGCGGTGAGGGTAGTACCGCTGACATTTCCGCTAAAATCAGTCGGTGTGGTATAACTCGAAGGATTGTAATAAAACTTTGCTGTACCGCTTGCGGTCGTGATGACTCCGCCGCCCGTAATAGTTCCCGTTCCTGTGCCGGTATTATCGGCATGTAATATTACCTCAGCTGCACCGCTGCTAGTAATATTATTATTTAATTGTATGTTTCGATAAGCGCTTAAGGTTAGCGTGTTGCCGCTAGTCCAAGCAGGGTTTCCGCCGCTGCCTATGGGTGTGCCGACAATAATATCACCGGATCCAGCACCTGCTCCGCCGCCAGTGGTTTGTACCACGACATTCGCACTATTTAACGCTGTAGTAAGTGTGCTGACATTTAAGGTAGAAGTCGTAAAATTAGCATCACCGGTATAAGTATTACCTAAAGTACTGACATTGCTTGTCGCACCTGCGGAAATGGTTAAGTCTGTGGGGTCAAGCAACCATGTTCCTGTTTTACCATTAGATGCTAATAAATTAACTTTTGCATCAGCGACATCCAAATAATGTCCGGATGTTTCAACAAAACCGCCATTGCCGCCGAGAGCACCGCCTTGTGCTGAAATACTTCCGTGAAAATTGGTATCACCATCTGACCAAACGATCACTTTACCGCCATTACCTCTTGTTAAAGCATTTGCTTTAATGACTGTGTTAGCATCGACGGATGTACTGCTTGCATTAAATTCAGGTCCTTTGCCTTGGTAATTTCCGCCAATTAATATTTCACCGCCGCCGGCATCACCTGAAGCATCAATGACGGCATTCTTAACTTGAACGTTGCTTGCCAACAGTTTAACTTTGCCGCCAACTTGATCAGGCTTTGTGGCTGAAACATCAATCTTGCCATTTGAGAAAATTAAATCACCGTTAGCAGCTTGTGCAAAATGTGAGGCTTCTGGCATGCTTTGCGTATTGATGGCATGATCAAGAACTTTTTCTGCAACCATAGGATGAACATGCACGGTTCCTAAATCTTTAACATCTTGTGCAGAGCCGCCGTTACTTGAAGAAGCTTCATCAATACTAAAATTTAATAATTGGTCGCCGACAAAATCCAACGTAAATTTACTGCCGGCACCCATGATGACTGTCCCTGCGTGAGCGGTGATGTTACCGGTGTTCTCAACGCGGTTACCAATGAGTGCCACCAAACCATAATCAGCAGCATTGATAGTGCCGCGATTCACGATAGCAGCATTAGGATATTTGGATGGAATGTCGAACACATATTTGCGTTCATTAAATTTGCTCATATCAGAAGTCGATGCAATGATGCTCCCTACATTAACGAAAGAGCCGGGACCAAAATAAATCCCGGCTTGGTTGATTAAAATAATTCTGCCATTCGCATTAAGCGTTCCATAAATTTGCGAACCGCCATAAGCGCCATTAATGCGGTTTACTGCAACCGAACTTCGGCTAGGTTGATTAAACGTCGTGGTTTCACCTTTGTTGATATTGAATTGATTCCAATTAATGAAGGTACTGTGGGTATATTGATTAACCGTCATGGTCGAGCCGTTTTGTTGAATGTTGACTTGTCCAGGGTTAAAACCACCCGGAGCCACTATAGGATTGGCTGATGCTGCCATGAAAAAGCAGGTGCAGAATAGCGTTGTAATACCCCATATAATTCGCTTCACTTTTGCCTCACCACCCTCGTTTTGGATACTTATATAGCCATTTTTATTCACACATTCAGTATAGCAGCTGATAAAAAAACAACTTGTATATTATTCATGGGGTTAGGATGCTTTATAAGATTTGCTTCACTTTTACCTTCCCTCCCCTTATTATTTATAGTGGATCTTTGTGCGCGAGATAGATAAGGAAGTTTAGCTTGAAGCAAACGATAAGAACTATTGGCTTAATATTCTTGTTTTTGATCTATCAAAAAGCGATGGCTATTGCACCTATTCCTGCAAGTACACAACCTGGTGTTATCGGCAATATTATTAGTGAGTCGTTACCTTCACCATCAACACCTAGCGTCAGGCCTTCCCTGCAAACGCCGCCTGAACCTAAGGTTCCCTACAATGCAGAGGCTGCAAAAATTCATTTTACATTGAAAAAAATTATCCTCGAAGGTAATACCATTTATACAACAGAACAACTCGAAGCACTTTATAAAGACAAAATCAATACAAACATGAGCGTGTTGCAGTTTCAAGAAGTTGTACAATCTATTACCAATTATTATCGTAATAATGGTTATATTTTATCGCGCGCCATTATACCTCCGCAGCATGTTAAAAATGGCATCATACGTGTTCAAGTGATTGAAGGTTTTATTGATGCGGTTAAGATCCAAGGCGATGCACGAAATTCAAATGGTATTTTAGAAAGATATAGCCAACATATTACAAGTTCACGGCCATTACATTTAAGTGTGCTGGAACGTTATTTACGTTTGGCGAATGAAGTGCCCGGTTTAGAAGTGAAAGGTGTGTTAGAGGCTTCGAAAAAAACGCCGGCTGCTGCCACGTTGGTTTTTGTCGTGACGGAAAAACGTTTGGGCGGTTATTTATCGTATGATAATTATGGTACGCGTTATTTAGGCCCGCATGAAGTCACGTTAAATGTCACGTTGACCTCTGGATTTAGATCGGGCGATGCCTTTGGTTTTACTTATCTTGATACCACGCGTCCAAAAGAATTGCGTTTTTGGGATGCTTATTATCAAGCGCCTGTGGGCAGTGACGGCATGAGTATACTGTTTGATGGTAATCAATCGCTGACAGATGCAGGATTTGTGTTAGAAGAATCGGATGTTATTGGTAACGCCATAAATTATTATGGTTTATTGCAATATCCGGTCATTCGTTCGATTGATCAAAGTTTAACGATTGATGGCGGATTGATTTATTACCATGGTGTGGTCACATCACTCGCGCAATTATTATACGATGATAATGTACGCTCGGCACGCATTGGCGGCTCGTATCTTTTCTCTGATTCCTATCGCGGCTCAAATAGTTTAAATGTACATCTTGAGCAAGGTTTGCCTATTTTTGGTGCCACATCCAATGCTCAATCTTTCTTTACTTCACGGTTCGGTGCGACAGGGGTATTTACAAAATTATCAGTGCAATATGCACGTGATCAAGCTTTATTCGATAGATTTTCTGCATTTTTTCAAGTCAATGGCCAGTATGCGTTTAATCCCTTGCTTTCTTTCGAGCAATTTACTTATGGCGGCAGCATCCTGGGACGCGGCTATGACCCTGCTGAAATCATAGGGGATAATGGGATAGCTGCCAGTGCGGAATTGCGCATGAATATTTACCCGGGATACAGGTTTTTACAAAGTATGCAGTTTTATGGGTATTATGATATCGGTGAAGTATGGAACATAAGAGATTTGACAGTATTATTCAATAGTTACAAGGAAATTAGCGCAGCCTCTGCGGGCGGCGGTGTACGCTTTAACCTTAACAAATACATCAGCGGCAATTTCATGGTGACGCAACCTTTGACCAAAAAAGTGGCAGCTTTGGAACTTATCGGCAATGGCAAAGATCCCCGGTTATTCTTTGGTGTTTCGGCGAGTGTTTAATTCATCTTGAATAGGGCAGAAAAAAAGTCTACAGTGACGTCCATTTAGTTAAGGAGTTATCCATGGCAGTCACTATGCAAGAAACCATGAACGCAATTCGCAAATATGCACCGAATTTTGTCCCTAAAGTGGGAATCATTTTGGGCTCTGGACTAGGATCAGTTGCGGACCAATTAACCAATCCTATTACTATCCCATACACAGCCATTCCTGGCATTAATACTGGAACTGTCGCCGGTCATGCATCTTTATTAGTGATGGGTTATTTACAAGATGTACCTGTCGTATGTTTGAAGGGCCGCTTGCATGTTTATGAAGGTGCTACTTACGAATCCATTCGTACTTTTGTGCGCATGGTCAAGAATCTTGGAGCAAGTACGTTGATTGTCACAGGTGCTGCAGGATCCATGCGCACCGAAATGGGGCCTGGTGAAATCATGCTGATCAATGATCACATTAATATGCAACCCGGCAATCCTTTAGTGGGCCCCAATGATGAATCCATAGGCCCGCGCTTTGTAAGTCTTGAAAATGCTTATGATGACGAATTGAGAAGTCGAGTATTGGAAGTGGGTAAAAAACTTAATATCTTTATCCATGAAGGTGTTTACTTATCACTGTTAGGTCCATCGTTTGAAACACCTGCTGAAATTCGTGCTTATCGATCCCTAGGCGCTGATGCAGTAGGCATGTCAGTCGTTCCCGAAGTAATTATTGCCAGACATTGCGGCATGAAGGTGACAGGTTTAGTCGCTATCACCAATCTCGCAGTAGGCATGAGTTTTGAAAAAGTGACGCATGAAGGAACCTTGCGTTATGGTGAACAAGCTTCACGTAATATGATTAAAATCATCAATGGATTTGTGAAGGAAATAGGACGTGACTACTAACGATTTAGAAAAGAAAATTTTTTCTCTTCTTGATTTAACAAGTCTGCAAGATTCAGATAATGCCGCATCCATTGCGGCATTATGTCAAAAAGCGGAAGCAGACAAAGTCGCTGCGGTTTGTGTCTATCCACAGTTTGTTCGTGATGCGGTTTCGCATCTTTCAGGAACATCTATTACCAGAACATCTATTAAAGTAGCAACGGTTGCGAATTTTCCTTACGGTGATGATAAAGTAGATCAAGTTATTGCATCTATTAAAGAATCGTTAACAAATGGCGCATCAGAAATAGACGTAGTTTTTCCTTATAAGCGTTATTTACAAGGACATCAATTAAGTGCATTAAAAGTTATTTCCGCCTGTAAAAATGCAGTTGGAAAAAATATTGTCCTTAAAGTGATTCTAGAAACCGGTGTGATTGATAATTTATCGACGATTGAAAAGTTAAGTTATGAAGCCATTGAAGCAGGCGCTGATTTTTTAAAAACATCCACGGGAAAAGTGTCCGTCGGAGCAACCATTGAAGCATCTGCGGTGATGCTTTCTGCCATCAAAGCATGCGGTATGAGTACAGGCTTCAAAGCAGCAGGCGGAATACGTACTTTTGAATCAGCGATGCAATACATACGATTAGCTGAAGATATCATGGGGGTGGAGTGGGTGACGCCGGAGCATTTTAGAATAGGGACGAGCGGCGTGTGCGACGACAGACCGTAATGGTTTCAATAGTGTTCTCTGCTTAAAAAGGTTCATTTATATTTCATTAAATTTCAATAAGTTATAATAGTGTCGACAGTGTTGACACTATTTCAAATAGGCCAAAAGAACCCAAATATGACAAGTGGGTGCTTATTGGAAAGATTAATATAATTAATAGATTAGTTTAAATAATCATCAATTGCTGCAAGATTGACTCAAAGGTCTGTCGCGCTTCTAGTTAGAATCCGTCCCCCCGGGCATTTTGCATGAAATTTTAATAAAAATACTTGCAATAAAATTAAAAGATACTATAATAATCATATGACTAATTATAGCTTTGAAAATCTAAATCAGCATATGAGCTCCGGTAGGGTTTATCGGAGAGAAATGCTATTACCATTTTCAAGGGCGATTGATAGAGATTTAGAAACCTTAGTAGAAAAAGGAGCGTTGCAAAAATTAGCGGGTGGGCTTTATTACAAACCTGTTATATCTGCATTTGGCATGCTTCCACCTAAAGACTCTGATTTAGTTAGTTGTTTTTTGCGTGATAAACACTTCTTAATTTATTCATGGCACCAATATAATGCATTGGGGCTCGGCCTTACGCAGCTCTATAATCGATTAGTAGTATTAAACCGTAAAAGGCATGGCGTTTTTAAATTAGGGAATAAAGAGTTTGATTTTCGTCGGTCAAATCGGGGGT
>CAYVRW010000086.1:0-6710 GCA_964453575.1 uncultured Coxiellaceae bacterium
GCGCGTTGGAGGGGAGAGGGACTTTCTTCTCAAATTATGCGTCGATCCTACAGCAACAAGTGCGGGGCAAGCTCTTCTCCCACCGAAAAGCGCGGTGGGAGAAGGGACATAGGGTAGTTAAATCACCAACGTATAAACTATCGCCGAAATCGCCACACACCCAATAAACACCACAAAAACATTACTCGGCTTATTCGCATAAACTCTCATTGCCGGTATTTTATGAATTGCATACATAGGCATTAAAAATAACAATAGAGCAATCACCGGGCCGCCCAAGGTTTCTATCATACCAAGAATACTTGGATTTAAGGTTGCCACTATCCACGCAGTGATACCCATGATGAACGTACTTATCCAATTTAAGGTTTTTCTATCCATGGTTTTACCACGATTGCGTAATGATTTAATGACAAGCCCATGAAAACCTTCGTTTGCACCTAAATAATGACCCAAAAAGGATTTGCTAATGGCAACTAACGCAATCGCAGGCGCAACATAAGCAAATACAGGATTGTTAAGATGGTTAGCAAGATAAGAAAGTATAGAAATATTTTGTTCTTTGGCAGCGTGCAAATCAGCGGAGGTTAAACTAAATACACAACTGAACACAAATAACATGACAGTTAACACCATCATGGTATGACTTAATTTTAAAATACGTGAACTTTTTCTTTCAGCTTCATTACCATAAGTGGTTTTTTGCGAGACAGCAAATGATGAAATAATAGGTGAATGATTAAAAGAAAAAACCATTACTGGAATGGCAAGCCATAGCGTTTTGGCAAAATGACTATCAACATGAAAATGACTAGCTTCAGTAAAGATCGCGCTGTTCCATTGTGGAATAAGATAAAGCGCAACACTCATTAACGCAAAAACAAATGGAAAAACTAAGATACTCATGGTTTTAACGATGATATCTTTATTGCAACGCGCGACTATCATAAGCATTAATACTAATATGCCAGCAAGCAATGCACGCGGCGGTGGTGTCATATGCAATTGATTAATCATGAGCGAAGAAACCGTATTCGTCACGGCAACACTGTATACTAAAAGAATAGGATAAATAGCAAAGAAATAAAGTAATGTAATCAATTTCCCTGCAGTTTTACCAAAATGTTCTTCAACCACTTCAGTAATATCACCTTGCTCGGAAGACCCGGATAAAACAAATCGCGTTAAACCGCGATGTGAAAAATAGGTCAATGGAAATGCGATGAGTGCCATGATGATTAATGGCCAAAAACCGCCTATGCCAGCATTAATCGGTAAAAATAATACACCTGCACCAATGGCTGTTCCAAATAAACCTAACATCCAAGTAATATCTTGGCTTGTTAATTTTGACGTATTGTTTTTTAATACATTCATGTCTGACGCAGAAACAATTCGTTGTGTCATGATAATTTATTACCCATTTTATTATTGAGGAATTAAGATATACTATGCCGCTAATAAGGTCAATTATTGGCTATATAAGGTGATCTTGTTTTCGAAATAATTGCTATATAAATCAATGAAATAGTCATTGTATAATTTTTTTTCAAAGGGATTTTGTGTATGATGTATAAAGTACCTCATTATATTAACGGCAATAAAGTTACATCCTCTGCTAACCTCTTGAATATATTCAATCCAGCAACAGGAAAACCTATAGGAGAGGTGGGTTTAGCAGATGATTCAATGGTTTCACAAGCTATTGCAGCTGCACAAGCAGCGTTTCAAACCTGGTCTAAAACGCCGCCCTTAAAACGTGCCCGTTTATTGTTTAATTTTAAAAGTTTGTTAGAAACTCATATCGATGAACTTGCAGCTATCGTCACGCGTGAACATGGTAAAACCTTGGAAGATGCAAAAGGATCAGTGCGGCGCGGGATTGATGTGGTTGAATTTGCCTGTGGTATTCCAGCTTATCTGAAAGGTGGTTATGCGGAAAATGTGGCAACAGGTATTGATAGCTATTCCTTGCGGCAACCGCTAGGTGTGTGTGTGGGCATTACGCCATTTAATTTTCCTGCCATGATTCCATTATGGATGTTTCCCATGGCCATTGCTTGCGGCAATACGTTTATTATAAAACCTTCTGAAAAAGACCCCTCATGTGCGGTGCGTATTGTTGAACTTGCGCATGAAGCAGGTATTCCTCACGGTGTTATTAATGTTGTTCAAGGTGATAAAGCGGCTGTTGATGCTTTGATTACACATCCTGATGTTAAAGCCGTTAGTTTTGTAGGCTCTACACCGATTGCAGAATATGTTTATAAAACAGGAACCGCACATGGCAAACGAGTGCAAGCTTTTGCAGGTGCCAAAAATCATTGTGTGGTGATGCCTGATGCCGATATGGATCAAGCCGTGGATGCGATTGTGGGTGCTGCTTACGGATCAGCAGGCGAACGTTGCATGGCCATTTCAGTGGTGATTGCAGTCGGTGATCAAGTGGCAGATACTTTAGTCAAGCAAATAAAAAATAAAGTTAAAGCATTAAAAATTGGTCCAGGTGATCAAGCCGGTATTGAAATGGGCCCTCTTATTACGCAAGCGCATTGGGACAGAGTTAAATCGTACATTGATTTAGGTGTGAAAGAAGGCGCTGATTTGGTGATCGATGGACGTGATTTCAAAATGCAGCAAGGTTTTTTTATGGGAGCTTGTTTATTTGATCATGTCAAACCAAGCATGCGTATTTATCGAGAAGAAATTTTTGGTCCTGTTTTATCCATCGTACGTGCGGCTGATTTTGAGACCGCGCTAAAAATGGTCAATGATCATGAGTTTGGCAATGGTACCGCGATTTATACGCGTGATGGCAATACGGCAAGAACTTTTGCTACGCGTGTTCAGGTCGGCATGGTAGGGATCAACATTCCTATTCCTGTTCCTGTTGCTTATCATAGTTTTGGCGGATGGAAACGTTCTATGTTTGGTGATGTTACGATGCACGGTCCTGAAAGCGTGCAGTTTTTTACAAAATTAAAGACTGTGACGGAACGATGGTACAACCATAGCAAAGGCGCAGAATTTGTGATGCCTACTCATCAATAGATTCTTCTGATTCCCTTCTCCCACCGCGCTTTTCGGTGGGAGAAGGTGCCCGATAGGGCGGATGAGGGTGATGCTGATCTGCACGATTTTTATTATCTAAAGGTTACCCGCAAGCAACGAGTCTTCTTTAACTTTATCAGCCAGTTCATTCGCTAATTGATTAACACTCACCTCATCATGGCCTTCAACCATGACACGCACTAGCGATTCTGTACCAGAACGGCGTAATAAAACCCGACCAGTTTTACCTAATTTTTGTTCTACGCTTTTTACTAAGGATTGTACATTGGTGCTTTGCGTTAAATCATATTTTTCATCAACTTTAACGTTTAATAAAACTTGAGGATATTTGACTAATCCAGATTTTAATTCTGTTAGGGTTTGGGTCTTATAACGCATCGCTGAGAGAACCTGTAATGCTGCGATAATGCCATCTCCCGTGGTCATAGCCAGCGAACAAATAATATGGCCTGAGGGTTCGCCGCCTAAACACCAATGCTGGGTTGCTAATTCAGCCATGACATATCTATCACCTACAGGAACTCTTACAAAAGGAATCTTTAATCCCTGCAAAGCATTTTCAAATCCAATATTAGACATGACGGTTCCAACCACGCCGCCCTTTAAAATTCCCAATTCTTGTCTATGCTTGGCAATGATATACATTAATTCATCGCCATCTAACACCTGGCCTCCGTTATCCACCATAATAACGCGGTCACCATCGCCATCGAGCGCTATTCCTAGTGCGGCTTGTTCTTTGATGACACGACGCTGTAATACTTCAGGATGGGTTGCACCGCAATCTAAATTAATGTTTAAGCCATTCGGATCAACACCTGTTTCTATCACTTCTGCGCCCAACTCACGAAACACATTGGGAGCAATGTGATAAGCAGCACCATTCGCACAGTCCACTACAATTTTAAGGCCATTTAAATTAAAGTCAGATGAAACAGTGCTTTTGCAAAATTCTATGTATCGGCCTGGCGCATCCACGACTCTTATAGCTTTACCAAGTTGTGCGGAATCAACAGTGGTCATGGCTTTTTCTAACTGTTCTTCAATGGCAAGCTCAATCTCATCTGCAAGTTTAGTACCTTGAGCTGAGAAAAATTTAATGCCATTGTCATAATAAGGATTATGTGAAGCGCTGATCACAATACCTGCTTGGGCGCGTAAAGTACGGGTCAAATAAGCAATAGCAGGCGTAGGCATAGGGCCTAATAAATGGGTATCCACACCCGCGGCAGACAAGCCTGCCTCTAAAACGGATTCAAACATATAACCTGAAATGCGAGTATCTTTACCAATTAAAACTTTTCCGGTTCCTTGCCTAGACAATACCTTGCCTACAGCCCAACCCAATTTTAGGATAAATTCGGCATTAATAGGCCATACGCCTACGCGGCCGCGTATACCATCGGTCCCGAAATACGTACGTGTCTTTTGATCATTCATAGCTGCTTTAGTCATGGGCTGAATCAGTTTTCAAGTTATCGCTGAGTGGAGAACTGCTTTCTTTAGAGTCTTTCTCAGAGGCTTTTTTAATAGAAACACCGCGATCCATCCAACCGGCAGGATCACGTATGGTTCGACCGGTCATAATATCATCAATTTGGTCAGCACTAATAGTCTCATATTTAATCAGTGCTTCGGCCATCACATGCAATTTGTCTAAATTTTCTTTTAAAATGCCTTCTGCTCTTTGATAATTTCTATCAATAATATCACGCACTTCCTGATCAATGATGCCGGAGGTGGTTTCTGAAATTTCTTTATGTCTGGTCACTGCATGGCCCAGAAAAACTTCTCGCTCATCTTCACCAAAGGTGAGAGGGCCTAGTTTTACTGATAAACCCCATTTGGTAACCATATTGCGGGCTAATTCAGTAGCTTTTTGGATATCATTTGACGCACCGGTTGTGACTTTATCAAGTCCAAAAACAATGGCTTCTGCAATGCGTCCGCCAAATAAGCTTGAAATTTTGCTTTCCAAATATTCTTTGGTATGGCTGTAACGATCGCCTTCAGGTAAAAACATGGTAACGCCCAAAGCGCGTCCTCTAGGAATAATAGTGACTTTATGCACTGGATCATGCTCTGGCACAAAAAGACCTACAATGGCATGACCGGCTTCATGATAAGCCGTTAATTTCTTTTCTGATTCGCTCATCACCATGGAACGGCGTTCGGCACCCATGATGACTTTATCTTTAGCTTTTTCAAATTCATCCATGCCTACCGCACGTTTGCTGGCACGAGCCGCAAAAAGGGCTGCTTCATTAACGATGTTTGCTAAATCTGCACCGGAGAAACCTGGGGTACCGCGTGCGATAACTGCAGGTTCTACATCATCGCCCAAAGGCACTTTGCGCATATGCACGCGTAATATTTGCTCGCGGCCGCGTACATCAGGAAGCCCTACTACGACTTGGCGATCAAAACGACCTGGACGTAATAACGCGTTATCCAATACATCAGGACGGTTGGTTGCAGCGATTACAATCACACCTTCATTACCTTGAAAACCATCCATTTCAACCAATAATTGATTCAAGGTTTGTTCACGTTCATCATGTCCGCCGCCCAAACCTGCGCCGCGATGACGACCGACTGCATCAATTTCATCGATGAAAATAATACAAGGCGCTTGTTTTTTAGCTTGTTCAAACATATCTCGCACACGTGATGCACCCACGCCTACAAACATTTCCACGAAATCAGAACCTGATATTGTGAAAAAGGGTACTTTCGCTTCACCTGCAACGGCTTTCGCAAGCAAGGTCTTACCTGTTCCTGGAGGGCCGACTAATAACACACCTTGAGGTATTTTTCCGCCTAGCTTTTGGAACTTGCCTGGATCACGTAGAAATTCCACGAGTTCTTTAACTTCTTCTTTGGCTTCTTCACAACCTGCCACATCAGCAAAAGTCACTTTAACTTGGTCTTCACCTAAAAGACGTGCGCGGCTGCGGCCAAAGGAAAATGCACCGCCGCGGCCAGCACCTGCTTGTTGACGCAATACATAAATCCATATAGCAAACAAAATAATCCAAGGAAGTAAATTCAATAAATGCATCATTAAACCGGGTTGTTCAGGTGGAATACCGTTGATATTCACCCCTTTATCAAGCAACTCTCTTAAAAGTTGTTGATCATTGGCAATAGGAAGATAAGTGGTAAAGGTTTTATTGTTATGCATCACGCCAGTGACATTTTGATCGGCAATCTTTACCGAACTGATATTACCTTGTCTGACATCATTGACAAAAGAAGAGTACGGTATTCTTTCTTCAGGCTCACGCTTAGGTCCAAATACGTTAAAAACGGAAACCAGGATGATTCCTGCAACCATCCACAAAAGTATCGTCTTAATAGTGTCATTCACGCGGGCGGGCCCCTTTTAATTCCACAAATCTATTAATATAATCATACCTGATAAGCGTTTATAGCGATATAAGGTGATGCATTGTACCCTGAACGTATTATAACCAGCAAGGTCGTTTGTCTGTAAATTTTACGCAACCAAGTAGCTACGTCGTCCCGCGGCTTGTCCGCGGGGTGGCATCTAGACTGAGGGGGATCGGAAGAGCACCCGTCGTAACTCCCGTCACTCTCGCGCCGGGGGGTTTGGGGGGTGTGGGGGGATAAAAAAA
>CAYVRW010000086.1:6720-9121 GCA_964453575.1 uncultured Coxiellaceae bacterium
CCCGGCGCGCCGCGCGGCCGCACCCCCCCCGCCCCCCCCCCCCCCCCCCCCCCCCCGGCCACGACGCGAAATCAATTTCTTGCCAAAATATAAACCTCTCTAGAACGCCCTCTTGATGCTTTAGGTTTTCGTATCACAACTTTCTTAAAATGTTTACGTACTTCTACCAAAAACGCATCAAATCCTTCTCCTTGAAAGACCTTTACCAAAAAACCGCCTGTTGCAGAACCGCTTAGCATTTTTACTGCAAAATCTAAAGCAAGTTCAGCCATGGTTATGGAACGGGCCTGATCAACGCTTTCTATGCCGCTCATATTAGGGGCGATATCTGAAATAACCCAATCAACCTTGTTATCGCCGATTTTTGCTAATAACTCATTTAATACATGTTCTTCGCTAAAATCACCTTGAATAAATTCGACGCCTGCAATGGCCTGCATGGGTAAAATATCCAATGCAACCACACGGCCTTTTTGACCTACGCATTTAACCGCAAGTTCAGACCAACTGCCTGGTGCCGCACCCAAATCAATAATGGTCATGCCGGCTTTAAAAAGTTTGTCACGTTCTATAATTTCTTGCAGTTTATAAACAGCACGCGACCTTAAACCGGCATGTTGCGCTTGTTTCACATAAGGGTCGTTAAAATGTTCGCGCAGCCAGCGTTTGCTGCTGCTTTTTTTTCCCGCCATTAAACATGTTCCACTTCGACAATATCGTACTCTGTCACACCTTCAGGTGTGCGGACTTCAATAGTGTCGTCCACGTGTTTACCTATCATGGCGCGCGCGATTGGAGAACTTACTGATATTTTTGATTCTTTAATATCCGCTTCATCGTCACCCACAATTTTATAAGTAACGGATACTTCCGTAGTATTATTATGTAATGTCACTGTAGTGCCGAATATCACTTTTCCAGTATTTGGAATAGTCGTCACATCAATCACTTGGGAAGCTGAAAGTTTCCCTTCAATTTCCATAATACGGCCTTCAATAAAACTTTGTTGTTCACGTGCCGCATGGTATTCGGCATTTTCTTTTAGATCACCATGCAGTCTAGCTTCTGCAATGGAATCAATAACACGGGGTCTATCCACCGTTTTTAAACGGTTTAATTCTTCACGCAACATAGTTGCGCCTAACACTGTCATGGGTATTTTTTTTAGCATAATGATTTCTCTCTAAAATTTCATGTCTTCAAAAAAACTTTTCACTCGATTGAACCATGAAGAAGATCTTGGGTTATGTTTATTATCTGCTGACATCGTCATTTCAAATTGTTTCAATAAATCTTTTTGTTTATGTGTCAAATTAACAGGTGTTTCTACCACCACTTTACACATTAAATCACCGTTTGCACCCCCGCGCACCGGTGGGACTCCCATACCTTTCAAGCGAAACACTTTGTCTGATTGTGTTTCAGCTGGAATTTTTAGTTTAACCCGACCATTTAAGGTAGGAACATCTAATTCACCACCTAAGGCTGCCACCACAAAACTAATAGGTACTTCACAATGTAAGTTTACGCCATCTCGCTCAAATAGCTCATGTTGACGCACGGCAATTTGCACATAAAGATCGCCTGGCACAGCGCCGGCTTCGCCCGCTTCCCCTTCGCCATTCAAACGAATTCTATCACCCGTGTCCACACCGGGTGGAATTTTAACGGATAATTTTTTCGTTTGTTTAACTCTGCCTTTACCACGGCAACTCATGCAAGGGTCTTTGATAATCTTGCCTTTGCCGCGGCAAGAAGGGCATGTTTGTTGCACGGTAAAAAAACCTTGTTGAATGCGAATTTGACCATGGCCGCCGCAATCCTGGCAAGTGACAGCTGAGGCACCTTTGCGAGTGCCGCTGCCATTACAATCATTACAGGCAACTAAAGTAGGCACATTGATTTCAACGGTTTTGCCAAACACAGCATTTTCTAAAGTAATCTCTAAATTGTAACGTAAATCAGAGCCACGCTGCGGACCTCCGCGTCCACCGCCAAAAATATCCCCGAAAATATCGCCGAAAATATCGGTGAAATTTACCCCACCCGCGCCAAAACCACCAGCATCGGCTGCACTATGACCAAATTGATCGTAGGCGGAACGTTTGCGGCTGTCGGATAAAACTTCGTATGCTTCTCGCACTTCTTTAAAACTTTCTTCAGAAACTTTATCGCCAGGGTTTCTGTCGGGATGATGTTTCATGGCTAAGCGGCGAAAAGATTTTTTAATTTCTTCGTCGCTGGAATTGCGAGAAACACCTAGTACTTCGTAATAATCGCGTTTTGACATGTTAATGTTAATCACTATTTTGTAATAAATATCGTAGGGTGGGCAAAGGAGTGCAGCGACGTGGCCCCCACCCGGTTGGGGGGCCCTCAGATAGGCACAGGCCCCCAGGGG
>CAYVRW010000087.1:0-8986 GCA_964453575.1 uncultured Coxiellaceae bacterium
GCGTCTTGCTTGGGCGATTACTATTCATAAAAGTCAAGGCATGACATTGGATGCAGCGGAAATCGATTTAGGTGATGCATTTGAGCCTGGTATGGGATATGTCGCCTTATCAAGGGTGCGTAGTTTAAATGGTTTAAAATTAATGAATCTTAATGAAATGGCATTAAAAGTGCATCCGAAAGTTCTTCAGCATGATCAAATTTTCAAGGATAATTCGGTAGCTATAGTTGAATTTCTTAAAGCGTTACCTGAAAATGAAATGGCACAATGCCACACAGAAACACTAATAAAACGTTTTCAAGGCGGCAAAAACAAAGTTTCCATTAAGAAAAAAACGAGTTCCAGAAAAAAATCAAAAATTCCAACCTACCTCTCAACATTGGAAATGTTAAAAGAAGGCTTATCTATAGAAGTAATCGCCGCCAAACGCGGTCTATCTATAGGAACTATCATGAGCCATCTAGAAAAATTAAATGGTTTAAAAATGATGGATCATTCCCTTATGGAAAATTTAAAAAATACGCTTCCTAAAAATGATTTTGATGAAATTTTTGCAGAATTACTAAAATCTGAAAATGGATGGCTAACGCCTGTTTATGATGCATTTAAGGGAAAATATGCTTATGCATGTATTCGGTTGGTGAGATTATTTGTGAGAGCAGCTCAAAACTAACAATAACCCAGAAAATCAGAATATACCAAAACGTTTAGGCGCTTCTTTAGCTACTTTATCTTGAGGTAATTGTTGTTCCTTAACAACGTCAGCAGCTTTATTAACAAAACTTAATACTTTATCATCGTTTTTAGAAGAAACTTTAAGCTCAACTTGAGTGTCTTTCTTTTTATACTCCTTTTCAAAATCTGCATATCTTTCATTAGGATTTTTTTGAGAATCTGATAATTTATCATTTAACCTTTCAATTGCTAAATAGCAATCTAAATCTCTCAAAAGGCTGCGTGGTAAAATACTAAACCTCTTTTTATTTGCTTTATATTCATTTATCAAATTATCTAGCACTTTGGGAGAAGCCCATGTTTGGCCCTCCATCATGGTGTTATATCTTTGTCCAATTTTCTCTTTTAAGGATTTCATGTTTTCTTTACAGTCATTCTGCAGATTTTCCAACTTTCCATTAAGAGTGGTATTATCAGATGGAGTTTGTTGTTTTTGCGGCTTTCTTAAATCATTTATGTCTTGTATAAATCCATTTCTATGAATTTCATAATTGTCATTTAAACCCTTGGTGAGGTTTTTTGCCGCAGGATTGCGAAGGTCCTGAAGCATGTTGCATGTATCTTTAAACATTTTTTCTGGTTTTTCGGAATTACTAGGTAGGACACTTAATTTTTGTATTTGGTCTTCAACTTTTTTCTGCTCTTTTTCGGATAGCCCGCCATTTATAATTAGGCGATCTAAGAGTTCTATCATTGTTTGAAGCTTCATAAGCGCCTCATTTTTCTATGCTATTTATATTAATTATAACTCAATAATGAAAAATAAAGATCAATGAATCATGCAATGATTATTCCTAAAAGGTATAAAAAATGATATAATTAACCGTTATGTTTAAAAAAATTACGAGCTATTCTATGCTGCAAAACACATCACATACTATAAAAAACGAAATCAAATCTAATCTTTCAATAAGCCTCCCTTTGATTGTTACGAATACCGTTTTTTCGTTTAGTAATTTCATAGGTACAGCCATGGTTGCAAGATTGGGGCAAGATGCATTGGCAGCAAGCGTGCTTGTTTCTATGATGTGGGCAAGTTTATCGGTTTTATTTATGGGAATTTTGAATGCTATTTCGGTATTAGTGTCTCATCAATACGGTGCAAAAAATGAAAATGCTATTAGTCAAATCATAGGACAAGCTTTTTTATTAGGTTTCATCGTATGTCTGTTGGTGATTAGTGCTCTCTATAGCATGGAATTTTTTTTAGAATGGAGTGGACAATCCCGTGCTGTGCTACTTTTATCGCATGACTATTTGCGTTCTTTGATGTGGACTGTGCCTGCTTTGGTTGTGTGGATTATCATCGAGCAATTTTTAATAGGAATAGGTTATACCAAGCTTGTGTTAAGAGTTTGCTTTTTAGTGGTGCCTGTTGAAATACCACTGCTTTATGCATTAATCTTTGGCAAATGGGGCTTTCCACAATGCGGTATTGCGGGCATCGGTTATGGTTTTGCAATAACTTATACTTTATCTGCCATAGGTTTAGTTATTTATTTATTGCATGCTAAGAAATATAAGTCATTTCGAATTTTTTCTGCGATTAATGAAATTCATCTTCCGTATATCAAAGAGCTTATTCGCATAGGTTTTCCTTTAGGACTTATGCAGGTGATAGAAGTGAGTGCATTTGCTATCGCCACATTTTGGATGGCGCATTTCGGCACACAAATTTTAGCGGCGCATCAAATCGTCATGCAATATTTAGGGTTTGCCATTGTGACGGTATTTGCCATGTCACAATCAGTCACTATTCGTGTAGGGCATGCGGTAGGAAGACAAGATCCCGTGGGAGTAAAATACGCTGTCTATGTCGGTATTTTATTGAATTATTGTTTGATTTCATTAATTGCTTATGCATTTTATGCTATTCCACTCTTATTTATAAGCTTAGATATTAACGTCCATGATGCATTGAATACCGGCATGGTCAATAATGCCGTAAAAATTTTTTCAATTGCAGGATTATTGTTATTATTTGATAGTTTTCGCATTGTAGGATTTGGTGCGCTCAGGGGCTTAAAAGACGCCCATTTTTCTATGTTTACCTCATTAATAGCATTTTGGTTTATCGGTCTTAGTATTGCCTTTATCCTTGGATTTTATCTTGAATTAGGAGGAGTTGGCATTTGGTGGGGATTGACCTTGGGTATTGCTAGCGGTGCCCTTATTGTTTTAGGAAGATTGCGCTATTTTATGGGTTATCTTGATGCTGAAAAGCTCGCTAAAATGAGCCAGGTTTAAGATTGATTTAAATTTGTCCATTTAATCATAGATATAACGAGCTTTTCTTGACAGGAACCTTCAATATCTATACCTTTCACACTTTATCCGCAAGTGATATGCGAAAGTGGCGGAACTGGTAGACGCGCTGGATTTAGGTTCCAGTGGGGTAACCCGTGA
Organism: uncultured Coxiellaceae bacterium; assembly: GCA_964453575.1. Taxonomy (GTDB): domain Bacteria; phylum Pseudomonadota; class Gammaproteobacteria; order DSM-16500; family DSM-16500; genus JABDBK01. The sequence goes on from CAYVRW010000087.1 coordinate 3,142, forward strand.
GAGTTCGAGTCTCTCCTTTCGCACATTTAAAGCCATCTGCGTAGTATCATTATTAAGCATTTTTGATTATAATATGGCGTTTGGGCCCATTATTCCCGGGCGCTCTGTTTTTATTAGGATTTTTGATTGAGGGTTGTTATGCAAGTATCTGTTGAAGCACCAAGTAAATTAGAACGACGTATGACCGTTGTTGTTCCCGTGGAAACCATGGAAAAAGCTTACGATAAGCGAATTGTTAAATTATCTCAAACGGCACAAGTAAAAGGTTTTCGTAAGGGAAAAATTCCATTAGATTACATTAAACAACGTTATGGTGATTCAGCTCGTCAAGAAGCATTGAGCGAAGTGATTCAATCATCACTTTATGAGGCTATCAACCAGGAAAAATTGAACCCGGTGAATGCTCCTACCGTAGAACCTAAAACTATAGTAGCAGGTCAACCTTTAGAATATGTGGCAACTTTTGAAGTATTACCTGAAGTTGAAGCAGTGCATTTTACTATGACAGCATTAGAAAAATGTGTTTCAACGATTACTGATAACGATATTGATAATGTCCTTAGCCATCTGCGCAAACAACAAGGTACATGGATCAAAGTAAATAGAGAAGCGCAAGAATCCGATCAAGTTGTTCTAGATTTCAAAGGCAGCATTGATGGTAAAGCATTTAATGGCGGCGAAGCACACGATTATCCAATTATCATTGGCAGTAAGACTATGATCCCAGGCTTTGAGGAAGGTTTAATTGGATTAGCTGAAGGCGCAGAAAAAGTGATTCAGGTAACTTTCCCAGAAACCTATTTTGCCAAAGAATTTGCCGGCAAAGCAGCTGAATTTGCTGTAAAAATCATTAAAGTATCGGAAGCTAAATTACCGGAAATCAACGATACTTTTATCCAAAAAATGGGCGTAAAAAGCGGAAATATAGACGATTTTCGCGGCGAAGTTCGCAAGAATTTAGAACGCGAAATGCATCGTATGATTAAAGCTAAATTAAAGAAAAGTATTTTTGATGCTTTGATCGAGCAAAATGCGTTAGAAATTCCAAAAGCACTCATTGAACGTGAAGCAAAACGCATTCACGATGAGCTGCATCCGCATCATGCTGGACAAGAGCACCATCATTCAGATGCTGAAATGGCAACCTTTAACGATGCAGCCAAGCGCAATGTTGCTTTAGGCTTGTTAATTGCCAAAATGATTAAGCAGTATAATATGTTACCTGATAAGCAACGTATACAAGCTCAGATTGAACAACTTTGCAGTGTTTATGAAAATCCGGGTGAAGTTGCTAAGTGGTATGAAAGTAACAAAAAAGCTAGAGCAGAAGTCGAAATGCAAGTTCTTGAAGACCAGTTGGTAGAACACCTGTTGATGAATGTGCAAGTCACGGAAAAAATGATGGGTTATAATGAACTTATCAATACAGTGAATCATTAACACACTATAAAAGGATATCTTTAACTATGCGTAATATTGAACAAAGTAGTGCAATAAGTTCAACCCTTGTTCCAATTGTAGTTGAGCAAACTGCACGCGGCGAACGTTCGTTCGATATATTTTCCAGGCTGCTGAAGGACCGTGTGGTTTTTATTATCGGCCCTATTGATGATGTGGTCGCGAATCTAGTGGTTGCGCAGCTATTGTTTTTAGAATCAGAGAATCCAGATAAAGATATTTCTCTTTATATTAATTCTCCTGGCGGGGTGGTCACAGCGGGCATGGCTATTTATGACACCATGCAATTTATAAAACCTGATGTGAGTACGATTTGCTTGGGTCAGGCAGCTAGTATGGGTGCTTTATTGCTGGCTGGCGGCGCTGCAGGTAAGCGTTATTGTTTACCTAATGCGCGCGTCATGATCCATCAACCTTTAGGCGGTATACAAGGGCAGGCTTCTGATATTGCTATTCATGCCGAAGAAACCCTTAAGGTTAAAGCACGTTTAAATAGAATATTGGCAAAGCATACCGGCCAACCCGAAGAAGTCATTGCGAAAGATACGGACAGAGATAATTTTATGAGTCCTGAAAGAGCTCTTGAATACCATCTTATTGACCGAATTCTTGATAAAAGAACGATGGTATCTTCTTTTGATGAGCCAAAAGAAAAGGTGACTTGAAATTTATAAATTTGACTCCATCTTATAGCGTATAGGCAGTCAATCTACTAAAGAGGTTTTCTTGATATGAGTTCTACCGGGGGTAACAAAGTGTTGCATTGTTCTTTTTGCGGCAAAAGCCAGAATGAAGTGCGTAAACTTATCGCTGGTCCCTCTGTTTACGTGTGCGATGAATGCATTTCTTTATGTAATGAAATCATTCATGATAGCGCCGATGAAGCAAAAAATAATCAAAACGCAGCATTACCTAAGCTTCCTACTCCTATCGAAATATGCAATATCCTAGATGAATATGTAGTAGGCCAGGCATATGCTAAGAAAACATTAGCAGTTGCGGTCTATAATCATTACAAACGTTTACGTAATAAATCAAAAGATAAAAATGATGTTGAGTTAAGTAAAAGCAATATTTTGTTAATTGGTCCAACCGGCAGTGGTAAAACCTTGCTGGCGGAAACCCTGGCAAGATTGCTTGATGTTCCTTTTGTCATTGCTGATGCAACGACTCTGACAGAAGCAGGCTATGTGGGCGAGGATGTAGAGAACATCATTCAAAAATTGCTGCAAAAATCTGAATATGATGTTGCCCGGGCCCAAACAGGCATCGTTTATATTGATGAAATAGACAAAATTTCCCGTAAATCGGAAAATCCATCGATTACGCGCGATGTATCAGGTGAAGGCGTGCAGCAGGCATTGCTAAAACTTATTGAAGGAACGATAGCATCCATACCTCCGCAAGGCGGTCGTAAACATCCACAGCAAGAGTTTATTCAAGTCGATACCAAGAATATTTTATTTATTTGCGGCGGTGCATTTGCGGGCTTAGAAAAGGTCGTACGAGACCGTTCTGAAAAATCAGGCATTGGTTTTTCCGCTGAGGTATATAGCAAAATGGATGCTAAATCAATGGACCAACTTTTGCGCGAAATTGAGCCTTCTGATCTGATTAAATATGGCCTTATTCCCGAATTGATAGGTCGATTACCCGTTGTTGCAACGCTAGGCGAATTAGATAAGGACGCACTAGTGAGTATTTTGACCGAACCAAAAAATGCTTTAGTGAAGCAGTATCGTAAACTTTTTGAACTAGAGAACGCATCTCTTGAGTTTCGTGATGCTGCATTACAAGCCATTGCTGAAAATTGTGTAAAAAAGAAGACCGGTGCACGTGGGTTGCGTTCTATCCTTGAAAAAGTCTTACTTGATACCATGTATGAATTACCTTCATTAAATAACGTTTCCAAGGTCATTGTTGATGAAACAACGATTACTGGAGAAACCAATCCCATCATAGTTTATACAAACGCTGAGCAAGTTTGTGCCTCTACTGAGTGAGAAATTGATTTAACTCGGCTATAATATAAATGTATATCATTAAAACCTTATTTTTAAGGAATCAATTATGACATCGAGTGCAACTGAGAAAAATTTTATAGGTGTTCCAGTATTACCTTTGCGTGATGTTGTGGTTTATCCATTCATGGTAGTACCGTTATTTGTGGGTCGCGAAAGATCGATAAAAGCGCTTGAAATTGCGATGGCTGCCGATAAACAGATTCTTGTTGCAACGCAAAAAAGTGCTTCTGATGATCAGCCAAGCGAGGAAGGTTTATATGATGTAGGTACCCTTGCGACGGTTTTACAATTACTAAAACTGCCAGACGGTACTGTCAAAGTATTAATTGAAGGTGTAAAACGCGCTAAAATTCTGCGTTTTGTTCCTAATAAAACTTATTTTTTAGCAGATATTGAAGTCATCAATGATACGAATGTTGACTCTAGAGAAATTGAAATTTTAATTCGATCACTTAAATCTCAATTTGAACAGTATGTTAAATTAAACAGAAAAATCCCTACCGAAATTTTAGCATCCGTGATTTCCATTGAAGACGGTAGTCGATTGGCGGATACCATCGCTGCGCATTTATCCATTAAGTTAGAAGAAAAACAAAAATTACTTGAAATGACGAATTTAGCTAAACGTCTGGAAAGACTTGTGGGTGTGATGGAGTCTGAAATTGACTTATTACAGATAGAAAAAAAGATACGCGGCCGTGTCAAACGCCAAATGGAAAAAACACAGCGCGAATATTATTTAAACGAACAAATGAAGGCAATTCAAAAGGAATTAGAGCTTGAAGAGTCTCCTAATGAATTTGAAGCTTTAGCAAAGAAAATAGAAAAAGCCGGCATGACTCAAGAGGCAAAAGACAAATGTAAACTTGAGTTGAATAAATTAAAAATGATGTCTCCTATGTCTGCTGAGGCCACTGTTTCACGTAATTATTTAGATTGGATGTTATCCTTACCGTGGAACAAACGATCAAAACTTCGTGTTAGTCTTGCTGAAGCAGAAGCTATTCTTGAAGCTGAACATTATGGCTTAAAAGAAGTTAAAGAAAGAATTATTGAATATCTTGCAGTCCAAAAACGCGTTAAAAAACTCAAAGGCCCTATTTTGTGTTTAGTTGGGCCTCCAGGTGTAGGTAAAACTTCGCTTGGGCAATCCATTGCTAATGCCACCGGCCGAAAATTTATTCGTATGTCATTAGGCGGCGTGCGCGATGAAGCAGAAATTCGCGGCCACAGACGAACCTACATTGGTGCTATGCCAGGTAAAATCGTACAAAAGATATCGAAAACGGACGCATCTAATCCATTTTTCTTATTAGATGAAATTGATAAAATGTCCAGTGATTTTCGTGGTGATCCAGCATCTGCTTTACTAGAAGTATTAGATCCAGAGCAAAATCATTCATTTAATGATCATTATCTCGAAGTCGATTACGATCTTTCTGATGTGATGTTTGTTGCAACAGCAAATACACTGGATATTCCACCTGCATTACGTGACAGAATGGAAATTATACGTATTCCAGGTTATACCGAAGATGAAAAAATTAATATTGCGCTTCGTCATTTGATACCTAAACAAATGGAATCCAATGGATTAAAAGAATCAGAAATAGAAATATCAGCTGAAATTGTCCAGCATATTGTTCGTTACTACACAAGAGAAGCCGGCGTTAGAAATTTAGAAAGAGAGATTTCTAAAATCCTGCGTAAAGTGGTTAAAGAAGTTTTAATCACAGAAAAAGCACCTAAGAAAAAGAAAGTGGTTCAAGTGGGTGACCTTGAACATTATCTTGGTGTACGCCGCTATCGTTATGATACAGCTGATGAAAAAGATCAAATAGGACAAGTTAAAGGCTTGGCATGGACAGAGGTGGGCGGTGAATTGCTTAATATCGAAGCCGTAACAGTGCCTGGGAAGGGAAAAATTACGAATACCGGCCAGTTAGGCGACGTTATGAAAGAGTCCATACAGGCAGCTTTAACGGTTGTACGATCAAGAGCGATGCTGTTAGGCATTCCAAAATTATTCTTTGAAAAACATGATATACATATCCATGTTCCAGAAGGTGCTACACCCAAAGATGGGCCTAGTGCGGGTGTTGGCATGTGTACCGCTTTGGTTTCCATACTTACCAATATCCCTGTTCGGGCTGATTACGCCATGACTGGCGAGATCACCTTGCGCGGCGAAGTGTTGCCCGTAGGTGGTATTAAAGAAAAACTATTGGCAGCCCATCGCGGCGGAATCAAGAGTGTGATTATTCCATCTGAAAATGTAAAAGATTTAAAAGAAATTCCTGATAATATTAAAAAGGATTTAGACATCAAACCTGTTCGTTGGATTGATGAAGTATTATCTTACG
>CAYVRW010000088.1:0-8930 GCA_964453575.1 uncultured Coxiellaceae bacterium
CATGCTATCTATTGCTGAAATAGATCACTGTTTCTCGGAGTTTTCACAATTAACAGAACTAAATGATCAACAAAAATTAAAACAACAAGAACTGCTTGACTTAATAAGTAAATTAAAAGCACTGGTGATTAATCCTGGCGAACCTAATCTATATTCTGACTCTATTTACCAACTAGCAATTCAGGCCAAAACCTTAGAAGAAAGCAACGTAGACACTTCAAAACTGAATAGTTCTCAACGGTCATATTTTATTGAATTTGTTAAACTAAAAGCGCTTGCTTTAAATGAAGGCACGCAACGCATTTGGGAGGATTTTTCTTATGAGTGTGCACGAACACCTGTAGCACGACAAATGTTATCACAGATGATTATGTTTGCTGTTGAAAACAATATGTTATCTGAATTAATTAACAATCTTTTTATGAATGCTGTTAAAAATAACACAAAGAATGAAACAGTAATTGCTAAGTTATATGAGGTTTTTGATGAAAATAGAAATGAATTTAAACAATATCATATTAATGAAAACAATCAGTTGCTATTAGCTTGGGAAAATCGCATTAATGATTGGAGCAATCCTAATAAATTTGAAAAATTGTTCAGAGAGTTTAGTGTTGAATTTGTCCCATTGATTTCAAGTTTAAGTCTTACAGATGGAATGTCTAATTTAACGCAGCAGGTTATATTAAAACAGGTTCAAAGATTAACGGAGGTTATCGATAAAACTATAAAAGCGATGAAGTCAAGTATGGAATACCAGGGACAAGAAGTGCTTTTGGTGGTGCGTTTCTCTCGATTATTGGTACCTTATCACAAATTAATGAAAAAGTGGATGAATGTATTACCTGATACATTTTATGAATTATGTGCGGCTAACATAAATGATGATGTTTATAATGATAAGACTAGGATGCTTGCATGTATTGAATATGGCTTCGATGATAAAAAAGAAGAGACCGACCCAAAAGAATTAAATGCCTCAGGTTATCTTTCAGTGGCTTCAGCAAAAGTGGGATCTAATGCTTCTTTTAAAAGACAATTTGTAAATAATAGAGGTTATCTAACGCTTGAAGATTATTTTTCACTATTTCATCAAAACATTTTAGCAAGTATTGCTGAGTTGAATAAAAAATCCATGGTGTCATGCAGTAACTTGCCTCAAGTAATACAGCCGCTTGTAACTAAAATGTTAGAAACGCAGAATCTAAGTTTGTTGCGGGTCGCACATAACCATCCTATGATTGAATTAGAATTTAATTTACCCTTAGTTAATCATAGCGCCAAATTTATTTTAGAGTTTAATACCAAAACGCAATCACTCGTTCTTCATAGTAAATTCTTTGGGGAAAATTGGTCTCATAGAATGGATCTTATTGCAAAAATGGCTGAAATTGAAGGATCATTAATAGGAAATATTTTGCAAAAGCCAACATTCAATGAAAAAAGTTTAGTATTGGAATTTAGCTGGCGATTTAATGATGATCAGATTTCTTATCTTGCTTCACATATCCAGCATATTGTAGATCACTATGGATTGATGACAAACCATCGTCGATTGGAGGAGCTAGCTACTGAATTACGCAAAAATCTTAGAAAAGTATGGGATAGGCATTGTGTAGATTCATGTATTGCTTCTGACATATTAAACTATTTGCATTTTGAAAAACGTAAACAGATAGGAAATGAAATACGTGCCATTGACAAAACTATATTAGTAAAACCATTTTTGGTAAATCCTCTAGAAATAAATCCATTTATTGAAGGGAATATTACCGTTGAAGCTAAGGATTTATATGATGTTTTACCGATATTAAAATTCACAACGTTAGAAAAATTAATTGATGGATGTGGCTTAGATGTGGGTTTTTTTAATAGGAAAATTAATGATAGTGGTATCACACAAACCTTATTAGAAAGATTAATTTCAACATGGAATGCAGATGATGCCCTTAAATTCCTTTCAAAATATTCGCCTAGTTTGATAGAACATACCTCATTATTCAAATATGTGAAAGAGGGTAACACGGAACTATTTAACTATTTATTTGCTCATGACATACCATTTGATTATCGTGATTTTGATTCTACATTGAAAAACCCAATACTCAAATCCTCTGTCATTAAAGAGCTCGAAAAATGGGATTCAGCAAAATTATCTAACTGGATGTATGAAAATTCATTCAACTCAACTGATGACACTCTTACTAGAAGATGTGTTTTTCAACTTTCTGATCATTTTGGAAGTAAAATCGATTTCAGTTGTAATCCAAAAGATATATATCTGACATTATTCGAGCGTCTGATCCAATCATCATGTTTTGAGTACATGACTGAAAATGAGTTTAATGAATTCTTGGTTAAACATAAAATTGATATGTCTAAACAACCGGATGCTTTGCGCCTTTTGTTATTACGTCAGCGTCCCTTAGGTATGTCACTTTTGAAAAAATCTATCGAGGAACATATTCTTAACCCTAATGTCATGCATCATCTCAGGGAAGGTGAAATTGCACCTTTATTAACAGGGTGGTCTGCTGGGGAGTTAAAATCATGGATGGCTGGTAATGGTGATAAAATAAATAAAACGAAATTAAATAAAATGATGCATTTATATTTATCAAAGTCAATTCATGCTTTAGACCCAGCTCAGCCGGAAGATAGCCAATTAAAACTAGGGAATGTATTAAGCTGCTTTAAGAACCCTAAACTTAAAACACCCCTCATCGATATTCTTAAGCAATGGGACAATGATAGCATGACTGCATGGCTTATTGAATCGCTGAATGATTTGACACCGGAACATGATCCCAATCTTTTAGAATTTATTGAATTAACTCAGGCTAATGTTAATAAAGAAGTCCCAACATACAATCTCAGTTTATTTGAGACCATCATACCTTGGTTTAAAATCATGTCAAAGCAAGACATAGAAAAATTTATTCAGCATAACAACGTCAATATTAATAACAATAGTACTGCAGTCCTAAGCGCACTAGTACATAGTTGTTATACATTGGCAGACATATTAATTGATAAAGGAGCATCTTTTAAAAATAAATCATATTTTGATGGGCAATCATCAAATAAAGATGCTCAGCCTACTCTTTTAAAAGCATTTATGAAACTATCAAAGGAAGAACGTTCAGAGTTTTTATCTTCATACAATGGTGTTCCCGATTTTTATGTTCAACTTGTTGAAAGCTCATCCAAAAGTCCGTTGCAACAGGGGTCGATGTTTAAATCAAATGATACAAGCACACCAAAGCAAGATGTTCAGTCAGCGCAGAACTATTTATCTAACATGAAAAATTGACAAAAACAAAACTGGAGTGAAAAAATGAAACCATCAAAAAAACGAAATAAAATTAAAAATAAGATAAAAAAGGCAACCAATGTCCAAGACCGTATTAAAATTAGGGCAAAACATTATGGCAATAAAGCGGCTAATCTTATTGAGCTCGATAGTTTATGTTCAACTATTAAAAATAAAAAAATCAACATTAATATTCCTGAAATTTTCCCTATTGATGATTTAAGTATTCAACATCATTTAGATGAATATGCTCCTAAATGGCGTCAACTATGGGAGCAATTTATTATCTTACAAAATAACCAAAAAACTTTGACGAATGAAGGAAAGCTTACTTTAAAATCCTTACGCGATCTCATTACTGAGTGTTTTCGTGAGCGTTCATTTTGTCCAGAAATTCTAGCACCATCAGACTCACTTTTTATGGTTCGCAGCAGCGGTGATGAAGATAGAGTGGAAATCGCGAATCCAGGCGGTAATAAAAGTGTGGCAGCTGTTAAATTGGATGCTTGGTCTATGTCAAATGCCATTGGCACCGTCGTTGCATCCTATTTTAGTGAAAAATCCTTAACACAACGTTTACTAAGCGGTGATGATATCCAGCAACCATTTATGCCAGTGCTTATTCAAAAAATGATAGGCGAAAAACTCAATGGTTTCGATGATCCTAAACAACGTGTGATTTCAGGCGTTATGTATGCTAAACAAAGCGGCATTACACGTTTGGATGCAGCCTTTGGCCATGGCGAAATCATTGTGAACAGCAAAGCTCCTTTTGATACTTTTGAAGTGACCGATGATGATATTGTTCATGCCGCTATTCATCAAAAAAAATCTCGATTAGTTCCAACCGAAATCAAAAATGACAATAACGATGTGGAACGTAAATTAATTTTTAAAGAAAATCCTAAAAAGTTACAAGAAGCTCCAAGTGTTACGCCAGAAGTGGCAGCTGAAATTGCTCATGTCGGCCGCCACATTGCCAATCATTATGGCATGCCCATGGATATTGAATGGGTATTTACACCTGAAACGCAAACGCTCTCTATTGTGCAAGCAAGGCCTATTCCGCAAAGTGTAAAACATAAAATATCACCTTCTACTATTTCACCCGAGAAATGGAAAAGATTTAAAAGTGATCCCGAAATTCAACTTAGTAAAACACCAGTGATAAGTCCTGCTGGCAATGAAGCGAAAATCGTGAAGTCTGAAACCACTATTTTAGCCGGTAATATTGCGTCTGCTCATAGTGTATATTTAAAAAAATCAGAGCAAAAACATGTGGATGCAGTAGTTGTCAAAGAACCTGCGCCCAGTACCTCCCATGAAGCAGCACAATTTAATTTAATGGGTGTGCCGGTCTATCAAGGAGCTATTGAATCCATCGATCGTTGGTTAAAAGAGGAAAAATCAGTCGTTATCGCTGATACCCAACATCAGCATTTCGTGAACATGACTAACATCAATAAGAAAAGACAAATTGATGATGAAAATACCTTGCGCGATGAAAAAACCATTGTGGACGGTATGTATACCTCATCTTTAAGTACCTCAAAAACATTATTGCCAGGTTCTATAATAGAAAATGAGCTCATTAAAGCCGGCATAATGAAATATTTATCAAACAATAAGAATATAGGCTCAGCATTTTCTTCTGCTGATATGAACATGATCTATAGTACTTTAGTTAATTGTATAGAAACTATTGAATCTGCAAAAATTAATGATAAAAATATTGAAGCCTTTGACGCTTTACAAAACATCGCAGATATTTTTAAGATTATGTCCACATCGAGTAAAGGCCAAGATAAGGCGGAACCTCATCAAAAATTATTTGTTCATGCTATGCTGTCTATTGCTGAAATAGATCATTGTTTATCAGAATTTTCAAAACTAACTGAAATAAATGATCAGCAAAAAGCAAAACAACAACAACAACTTCTTGATTTAATCAGTAAACTAAAAGCACTCGTGATTAATCCTGGTGAACCTAATCTCTACTCTGATTCTATTTATCAATTGGCACTGCAGTCTAAGACCTTACAGGAGAGCAAAATTGACAGTTCAAAAATGAGCGATTCTCAACGGTCCTATTTTACCGAATTTCTTAAACTAAAAGCATTGGCGTTGAATGAGGATACACAACGCATTTGGGCGGAATTTGCTTATGATTGCGCCCAAACTTTGGTAGCGCGACAAAAATTATCAAAAATAATTATGTTTGCTGTCGAAAATAATATGTTATCTGAATTAGTTAACAATCTGTTTGTGAATGCCATTAAAAATAAAAAGCCTAATGAAAAAGTGATTGTTAAGTTATATGAACTTGTGGATCAAAATAGATATGAATTTTGGCGACATCACATTGCTGAAACTAACCAACTTCTTTTAGCATGGGAAAATCGTATTAATGATTGGAGTAGTCCTCAAAAATTTGAAAGACTGCTCAAAGATTTTGACCTTGAGCTTAATCCATTGATCTCAAATTTATATCTTAATACTTATATGTCTAATCTCACGCAGCAAATTATATTAAAACAAGCAGAAAGATTAACGGAAGTCATCGATAAAAGCATTAAAGCCATGAAATCAAGTATGGAATATCAAGGTCAGGAAACTCTTTTAGTTGAAAGATTTGCGAAATTGTTGAGCTATTATTATCGATTAATGGATGAATGGATGACGGCTGTGCCATATACATTTTACGATCAGTGTGCAGCAAAAATACGGACGGATAAGGCATATAATAATAAGAGTTCTATGCTTACTGCCATTGAGAGGGGCTTTTCTGATAAAAAACAAAGGAGAGATTTAAAACAGTTAAATGCCTCGGGTTATCTTAATGTGGCTTCTGCAAAAGCGGGCTCTAACGCGTCATTTGAAAGACAGTTCGTGCAACAACGTGATTTGTTTACATTAGAAGATTATTTTACATTATTTCATCAAAATATTTTAGCAAGCATTGCTGAATTAAATAAGAAATCCATGCTGCCATGCACAAGCTTGCCAAAAATAATTCAGCCGCTTGTTGATGAAATTCAAAAAGCCAACAATGTTAGTTTATTACATGTGATGCACCGTCATCCAATCATTGAATTGGAATTTAATCTACCATTAGATAATCATAGTGCTAAATTTACCTTCGAATTTAATACTAGGACAAAATCTCTCATGGTAAACGGTAGGTTCTTTGGAATGAATTGGGAGTATAGAATGGATCTCATTGCAAAAATGTCCGAGATAGAAGGATTATTATTGGGAGATATATTACAAAAACCATCCTATAATAAAGATAACCGATCATTAGAATTTAATTGGAAATTTAGTGCAGATCGAATCCCTTATCTTGCTCAACATATCAAAGATATCGTCAACCATTATGCGACGATGACAGAAAATTCTTACGGTACTATTCGTAGGAATTGTCGACAATTATGGGAAAGACATTGTGTTGATTTATGTATTTCTGATGACATATCAAAACAGCTTCCGTCAGAGCGACGTAAAAAGATAGGAGATGAAATAGCTGCCATTGACAAAAGCATACTTGCAAAATCATTGTTAAGAAATCCTGACCTATTACTTTCGTTTATTAATGGCGACCTTGATGTTTTCATTGAAGATATTTACGAGGTCCTGCCAAAGCTATCGTTCATGTTGCTGGAAAGATTTATTAATAATTGTGCACTTTCGCCTAATATTATTATGCAAAGAAGTCATACTATTAACGGTAGAATTGAAACTTTATTAACAAGATTAATTTCGACGTGGGATGCGGAAGAGGCTATTAAATTCCTTGAAAAATACCAACCTGATCTCGCTCCTCATGCTTCAATATTTAAAAATGTAAAAGATAATAATCCTAAGATATTCGAATATCTATTTGCGAACAAGGCTCCTTTCGACTTTGATGACATTAAATATGCATTTGAACATCCTGAAATCAAACCGTATGCTATTGCAGCACTAGAAAAATGGGATACAACAAGATTGTCCAATTGGGTTTATGCCAATTCAAGCAAAGCAAGTTATTCGTTCAGCAATCGTGATTGCCTTTTGAATGTTATCGATCATTTTAAAAATGAAATTGATCTAAATTATAAACCCCTAGGTGCCGTAGATACCTTATTCGAACATCTCATTCAAACACCATTCTTTACTAATATGACTGAAGTGAAATTTAATGAGTTTCTGAATAAAAATAATATTGATATTTCTCAACATCCGAAGTTTCTACGTCTTTTGTTACTGCATGAACACTCTTTAGGGATATGTTTTTTAAAAAAATCCATCGCCGAACATGTTCTCGATCCTATGATGATGCATTGTCTTAGGCACGGTGAAGCAACATCTTTGTTGAGTGGTTGGTCTGTGGTCGAGCTAAAATCCTGGATGGATAATCATGCAGAACAGCTTGGCAGTGTGGAATTAAATGAAGTCAAATCGTTATATTTTTCAAAACTTGCTCAAACATTAGAGCCTGTTCTGCCTAAAGGTGCTCCATTAACGTTAACGAATGTCTTAAACTGCTTTAATAACCTTGAGATTCAATCAGAACTTATAGACATCTTTAAGCAATGGCGCAGTGAAGATATCGCATCATGGCTTATTGAATCAACCGCTCTTTTAAAAACAGAATCATTTCCAGAGCTTCTACAGTTTATTGAGTTAACCAAGGCTGATCTTAATAAAGTTGAAGAGGTCGCCGGTGATGAGTTTAGTTTATTAGAGTGTATCGTACCGTTGCTTAATGATAAAATGCCTAAGCAGGATATTGAAAAATTTATTAATGATAATAATGTTGATGTCACTAAACACCCCGATGTTTTAGCACATGCATTATCAATGAAATGTTATGTGCTAGCAGACATATTAGTTGATAAAGGTATGAGTTTTTTAGCTATTCATAAATATGTTTTCTCCGGGCTTTCATCCATCAAAGATGCACAACCTATTCTTTCGAAAGCCTTTATGAAATTATCAGGCGAACAACGTACTGAATTTTTGTACGATAGAGTTGGCGATGATTTTTGTGCGCAATTGATGCTAAATTCTTTAGATGCATTAAATTTTCAATATTCTGAAGATGGTCATGAAACTTTATTTTTTACCGCAATGAGAATCTTTGATGATGAGCAGCTAGTTAATCTAGTGAAAGCTGGATTGGTTGATTTAACAAAAAATGATGAAATATCGACTGGTTATGCGCTGACTGTGGCTCTTGTACATAAGAGATATGGTCTGGCTTGGTTAATGCTTGAGAGTAAGGCTAATAATCATAGTTTAAACAAGGCTGATTTTATAAAGGTGAAGGATGAGTATCCAGTAGAACAATTATTATCGTTATTCAAGGATTGGAAACAAAATGAATTTAAAGAATGGATAGCTAAAACGGATATTCCATCTTATATTAAAACACCGATAGAGGAATTGTATAAGTCGAAACAACAAAAAAGTCCATTGCAAGAGGGGTCGATGTTTAAATCAACAAATGTAAATAATGATGACACAATACAGAAAGTAAATAGTGTAAGTAATATAATGTAGTTCTACGATTGTAGGGTGGGCAAAGGAGCGCTGCGACGTGCCCACCATGTGGATGCACGTTTTGGTGGGCACG
>CAYVRW010000089.1:0-8925 GCA_964453575.1 uncultured Coxiellaceae bacterium
ATCTCGCATGAAGCTCTTCACAATTATCGTTTTGATTTATTTGCGCATGCGATTTATGATTTCACCTGGAATGAATTTTGTGATTGGTATTTAGAATTATCTAAACCGATTTTAACAGGTAACAGCACGGCTGCTGAATTAAATGGCACTCGCCACACCTTGGTTACCGTATTGCAAAATATCGTTTTATTATTGCATCCTATTATGCCATTTATCACCGAAGAAATTTGGCAGCGTATTGCAAATAATCCTTCTTCTGTCATGTTGCAACGCTATCCGATAGTTGATAATAAACAAGTGAATGAAGCAGTAGAAGCAGAACTCGACTGGATGAAAAATATTATTGTTTCTATACGTACCATACGCAGCGAAATGAATATTGCGCCTGGAAAATTATTATCGGTATTATTTAACAAGGGCACGGCGATAGATAAAGAACGTTATGATAACAATGAAAAACTTATTAAATCTCTAGCCAGACTTGAAAATGTCACTTGGCTTGCGCCTCATGACAAACATCCGGAATCCGCAACAGCCATTGTGGGTGAACTTGAAATTTTAATTCCTATGGCGGGGTTAATTAATAAAGAAGAAGAATCGGCACGGCTGAATCGTGAAATTGCAAAGTTGAAAAAAGACACGGAACGTGCAGAAGCAAAACTTCATAATCCCAATTTTGTGGATAAAGCACCTGCTGAGGTTGTTACAAAAGAACGAGAAAAATTACAGGAATTAAAGAATGTGTTAATGAAATTAGAGCAGCAGTTGGAGAAAATTGCGGCGTTGTAGCTTCTACCTTCAAATTTGTTTTCCTGGAGAACTTTGAGGAACATGCTGCTTAATAAATTGATCCACTTCATCAATTAACAACCTGGTCTCGCTAATCGCTATAGAGGTGAAATTTTGCTTTTTAAGAAAGGATTGTTTTGCCAAAATTTTTTTTGTTTGATCCTCATCTATTTTAATTTCATGCGCAATAATGCTTTTACATTGATTTACTGAGTCTTGATTTGAAAACTCTAACGCTTTAAAAGACTGATAGACATTATAAAGGCTGCGTGATTTTACTTTATGAGTACCTTTTTCAGATAGGGACACTATTTTATTCATAAGTTTATCAAGAAGGTTTTTTTTAATGCCCTCATGATCTTCATATTCTTTTTTTTCATTTTTACAATTTATATAAGGCATTAATTCTTTTATGAAGGCTACATATCTCTCAGCTTGTAATTCTTGTAATTCTTTCACAGCAGGCAAACTGATTTTTACCGCACCTTGCACCGCACCGTATTGTATTGCTTTTTTTGATTTTTCCCCGTCTCCATCATCCTCCGCGCGCAACCGATCTGAAATAGTGTGGTCATTTGCCCATTCCAAAATCTGTTTGTATTCTTCTTCATTCGCTAGGTCAAACTTCATAAGAATAGGTTTTACCAACTTTATTATTTTTCCATGGATGGCATCCACAAGATCATGCTTTTTTACTTCTGCTTGTGCTACGGCTAGAGCTTTGTTGTATATTTCCAAAGCATCTTTTTCATTTAATATCTCTCTCTGTGGAATAATCAGCCCCCTGAACAAAGTTTTGATAATGTAATAGTTATAGTATATATTATAATCATCAAATTTTGAACAGGTCATAAGGCCGCGCAAGAAAATTCACAGGTAACTTATTGAAAAAATGGAATATTATCCTAAATCCCGCGATTTTATAAGTCAACATGTCGCGATTTTATAAGTCGTTGATTCGCGAAATTTTAATGCCCTAATAAAACGATAGAAAATTTGCTTGATCCTCGATTAATGTGTATACTATTTGACCAAATAAAACATGCCAACTAGACTTAACGAGGAACCCATGGCTCTCAACCGCTCTGATCACTTTGAAAATTTGATAGTGAAATATTTAACAGAATTTAACTTATACACCCCTGCACTAGAGCCCCTCATTCAAAATAGCCGTCCTTATTGGCAGAAAATATCTACAGCAGTACAACATTTAAAAGAACCGTTCCTCGCAACTCCTGAATATGTGAATCTTATTTTTCAATATCCAAAGCAATCTATAGGTCTACTGGCACTTATTAGGTTTTTGCATCAAAAAAATTTATTAACCCCTGGTATTAAAGAAAAAATAATAAAAAATGCATATTATGGAGAATTATTGAATGCTGCTATTCAAGGGTTACCTCTTCACAAATTAATGGAAATAAAAAATTATTTCAATGATATATTAGACCATCCGAAGTACGCATTACCGTTATGTTCTATTATACGTTATCTTAATCGATACGGTTTATTAGAAAAAAATTATGAAACCATTCTTAAAAATGTAACACTTTCTGTGAAACTTAAAGACGAAATGGAGCTATTAGAAAACAGGGGAAATCTAACAAGTTCTACATTAGCTCAAACCATTGAAGAATTTTTTACTGCAGAATCACTTTTGAAAGCTCTTGAAGCGAAAGATTATAAAAATGCTGAATCAATTATAGCAAATCACACCGTTACAAATTCTCTTACTTATAAACGTAATTTGTTTTCTACTTTAATATTCGAGCAACATATGGATGCGCTTAAGTTCTTATTAAACAAAGGTATAAAACCAGAACTTATGTTTGTTTTAACATTTGGAAGACAAGTCCAACAAATTCAACTAGCTAAATTACTCCTAGAATCCGGAGTTGATTGTAATACTAAAGACATGTTTCGTAATATCCCTTTGCATTATGCTAGTTTAGATGGAAATAAAGATCTGGTACAACTATTACTGGATTATAAAGCTCGCGTCAATGCTAAAGATACAAACGGCAAAACCGCGATCGAACTCGTTCTACAAAACACTTTTACCGAAAATAGAATAGAAATACTGAAGTGTTTATTGAGAGCCGGGGCCTATCCACCCTCAAGTGCTCCACATTTGCGATTCTTGCTTGTTGATCAACCTAACGCAGGGGTCATAGAGTGTTATGATGAAAAGCTAGATCAATTCGTTCCAGTAGACGCTAACATTCATGAACAATTAAAGGCAACAAAAAAAGATGCTGTAGTCCTTTTTTTTGCAGAATATGACAAAGAACCTGATTCCGAATATTTTAGTGGAGTAAGAAAATTTTATGAACATAACTCTTCCACAAGAAACTTCTATGGAGCTCTTAAAGATTTTATTGTGTTTAGAGTCATCATTAATAACACGCAGCAAATGGAACCAATTTTAGTTAAGATCAATACCTTTTTACCGTCTTCTCAAGAAATTCAGCATGTTATGATTCATGGTCACTCTAATAATCACGTCATGCAATTAGGCGCAGATAATAAAGTTCCCTTTTCTTGTTTATATTCTAGCGATGCTGGTAAAAATAATTCAGCCATAAAAAAATCGTTAGCACAATTGGGAAAACACGCAACCTTTGCAGTATTTGGATGTTCGACAGCCCATGGAACAGAGAACATGACCAAAGCATTTTCCAAAGAGGATATTGCGCAAGGAAGGCTAGTTTTTGGCACCCCTAACCTTTGTGCTTGGATTTACTATATTACTATCACTCATAAAGGAAAAAAAATTCCCTTCGTATTTTTTACCGATGGAACACAAAATCAGGAAGTGGAAGTTTATAAAAATGGAGAAAACATTGCTGCATGCCAGCGGACTAGAGCGAGGCTTTGACCCTTATTTGCCCTGTTAATTACAAACCGGCAATATTAGTGTTTTTTACGAAGCTCTTGAATCTTGTTGTCCGACAATCCTGTCAAACGTTTTACCAGAGCTATTAACTCAGCATCACTTAAGCCAATTTTTTCATTTAAAAGTTGTTGGGCAACTTCTATTTTTGCTTCCTCTTTTAATTGCTGTGCAATTGTTGACATTTTATTCTCTACCTCTGATGAAAATTGTTGAGATTTAAATATCTCAAAAAACCGATTTTTATCCAAAAACTCACATTCTTTCAATAAATAGTATAATACATCAACAACTTCGTCTGCGCCACCTTCAGATGCTAGCTGCTTCAATATTTTGGAAAATATTTGAACAAAAAATGCTTCTATATTGTGATCAGACGCATGCTTTAATGTCATCAATAAAGCAACACCCCTAATATGGTGTTGAGCCTGATAACGAAGTGTATCATCCTCTATTGTGGTTAGATCGATAAGCGGAAAGGGTCTTACAAAAAGCGTGCTAAATATTTCCTTTGATTGATCAGGCTTAATAAGATCACTTAGCGTCAATGAATGATCATAAGGTTTGTGACCATTGTAAACTACCAATGGATAAATCAAAGGAATAGAATCTGACTTATTTGCTTTACGTAAATGATCCCAAATAATAGCAATGTACTTGAATATCCTCACCGGCATCCAGAAATCACTTTTACGCTGATGCTCGAGCAAAACCCAGATATATCCTTCTTCATTTTGAAATTTTGTCTTATAAAGAATATCCACTGCATAGGCTCGATGTTCATCATCAATAAAGGAATCTTTTTGCATTTCGAGATAATTCAAGTCAGCAATATCTAAGACTTCTTTGGGCAAATATAAATTTAAAATATCTTTAGCCGCCTCTGGATTAGATAATAATCTTTTTACCAACTTATCATGTGGCTGATGTACAGAAGTATTTTCAGAATTCTTTTCCACAGAGATAGCTCCTAGAATAAATATGATAAAAAAACGATTATTTTGATTTTGTTGCAAGTTTTCTATTAACAGAAGTTTTAGGTTTTGATTCTTTTAGTTCTTGACGCATCACTTTGAATTTTTCAAAGTTGCTACATTAGAAATGTTGAGCTGAAGTGTATACACCTATTACAAATGAATCAAGTAGCAGATATATAATTTTAAATCCCATCAAAAATTCATTATGAAATTAATTTACTATGTTTGTCAAACAATAATGGAAAAACAAAATCATCTCATGCATAATTTGCCACTTATAACATCGCAACTAAAAATTTATTAATTGTTATACTAAAAACAAGGCGAGCAAGATCATGAAATCCCATGCAGATCAACCCACAAATAAAAAAGAACTTAATAAAAAATTAGCCGATGCTGCCTATCGAGGTCAACTCGAACTTGTAAGGGAACTGGTTGAACAAAAAGGTGCCGAAGTCAATTCATATGGATCAAATCCAGAAACTCCGCTAGCGTTTGCTGCCAATTATGGACGAACGGAAGTTGTTAAATATTTAACTGAACATGGCGCAAACCTTGATGCTCGTGGTGCATATGGCCGAACAGCATTGATGTATGTTGTAACAAATGATTTTGATCGAGGCGATGAAGATTATCGTGGTACTCTAAACTTCCTCATTCAATCTGGTATGGATGTTAACGCTACTGATGAAGATGGAAAAACAGCGTTAATGTATGCTGTTGAACACCACAATCTACAAGCAACGAAATTACTTATCGAATCACGTGCTATGGTCAATGCTGCAGATAAACATGGTGAGACTTCATTGATTTATGCTTGTTCTGGCCTGGCAAGACATGAAGTGATTGAAATCTTAATTAGTGCTCGTGCTGATATTAAAACGACTGATAGAAGACACAATACCCCATTAATGCTGCTTTCATCCTCTGATTCCACTCGTTCATCCATTGAATTACTTATTCGATCAGGCGCAGACAGAAACGATCTCTTCCGATATGGCGAAACGGAATTAATGTATGCTGTCCTATGGAATGATTTTCAATGGGTAGAAAAATTATTAAAAGAAGGAGCGGATATTAATGCTCAAGATCACTCGGGTAAAACAGCATTAATGATCGCGGCCCAACATCATGATATAAACTTGATGAAGCACCTGGTTAAAGCAGGCGCAACAATTAATGCTCAAGATAATAGCGGCTATTCTGCACTATTACATGCATCTTATAATAAAGAAAAAGTTACTTTTTTAATTCAAGCAGGCGCAGACATTAATGTTGTTGCAAAAAATGGCGAAACTGCAATAAATCAAGCCGTTTATTGGAAACATACCGCCATTATTGAGTTATTACTTAACATGCATATAAAAAAAGAAGTTATCAATACAAAAACTGAAGGTTCTGGGTTCAGAGGTGGACACACTCCTCTTGGATTTGCTGCTGACCATGCTGTCAATGGCCCATATCAACGAGATAAATACAGAAATATTGCGGTTCTTTTGCTAAACCATGGTGCCGACCCAACGATTGTTTGTGATGGGATAACCGCACTTGGTCAATTATCTAACAATAGGTCTTCAGATAATGAAATGATGCAAGCATTGTTATTTTCTCTAGAAACAAATCAAAAGATGAATACTCCTGTGTCATTAAGACATTTCAGTTTTTTAAAAGAGAAAGCTTTAGCAGCATCTGCTATGGCTGATTCAAATGAAAAATTAAACAGAAAACGTAGCTTGGGTAGCTAAAAATAGCGAAAGGTCCTTCCTCGATCCAGATTCGGCCAGGAAAAGAATGCGAGTTTAGAAACTCCGCACTACAGAGTGCCTACAGCTTGTTGCCTAAAGATGTTGGCACTTGATCCTACCCTCTATAATTTTATTATCAATACCACCTGACTAGACCGGATAATTACAAAAAATCCATCAATAAACACATAGATGGATAAAGTTAACACACCCCCGTTCACCAATTCTTTAAATTCAATAAACCAAAACCTATAATAGGACTCATGAACTTAAATCTTACGATTAATAGCTTCATTAAAAAAATCAATCCCTTCGTTATTATCACCGCATTTATCGCAGCATTAGGTGGTTTTACCTTAGGGTTTGATGCTGGATTTGCGATCGACGGCAAAGATCAAATCAGTTCGCAATTTAATTTTTCAGATGTTGAATGGTCTTTAGTGGCTTGTTTTAGCATTATTGGTTCAATCATTGCGATTCCCATTAGCGGTAGATTTGTAGATAAATTCGGTTCAAAAAAATTATTACAGTTTGCCGCATTTGTTTTTATGCTAGGTTTAGGATTAGCAGCAAGTGCAAATAATCTTCTGCAATTAACCATAGGCCGTATTATTATAGGGGTTTGCATTGGCATTGCATCGTATTCTGCACCTTTATATATTTCTGAAATTTCACCATCAAACATTCGTGGCAGTATGATTTTACTTAACAGTATTGCCATCACGGCCGGGCAAACGATGACTTTTTTATTAGGTTATTATATTCATGATGTGAGTCTTGCCAGCTGGAGAATGATATTAGGGATTGAAATGTTGCCGGCGCTCGCATTATTTATTGGTATGTTTTATATGCCGCAATCTCCGCGCTGGATAGCAAAAGAATTTGGCATAGAATCTGCAAGAGAAGTTTTAAAGAAAATCAGATCTTGTGATAAGAATGCGCTGCAACATGAATTGAATGAAATTAACTATGCGATGACATCTACTGTAGAGAATGCTTCATTTAAACAGTTATTTTCCAAAAAAATATTTCCAGTGCTCATGTTAGGCGCAGGGCTTGGAATTTTTCAGCAATTCGTTGGGATTAGTGCCATTATCTATTATGGGCCGGTGATGTTTCAGGCGATAGGAATTAGCACCGTCAGAGATGGTATCTTTGCAACTTTTTGTTTAAGTTTAATCAATGTGATGTTAACCATTGTTTCGGCTTTTCTTATCGATTATTTAGGAAGACGTTTTCTTTTATTATATGGAACCTTTATCGCAGCCATGAGTATGTTTCTAGTTGGCATGGTTTCCCAAGGCAGACTGAATGAACAATGGGGCCTGCTTTTTATGGGCACTTATATCATCGGTTACTGCATAAGTTTAGGCTCATTGTTTTGGGTATTAATTTCAGAAATTTTTCCAACGTATATTCGCGGCACGGCGATGAGTTTTGTCACAGCAGTGCAATGTGTTGCGAATTTATTAGTGTCTATGACTTTCTTAATATTTTTTAATCATATTGGCACTGCAAATACCTTTTTCTTATATGGTTTTATGTCATTGTTATCATTTGTATTTGTTTATTATTTTGTGCCGGAAACACGAGGTGTTTCGCTGGAGTGCATTGAGAATAATTTAAATATGGGAAAAAAAATTAGAGAGTTGGGTTTGCCTTAACGATTACAACTTCCGTTTTTTTACCACCCTATCAATCTCTTGCAAACAACCTAATAAATCCTCTAATTTATCCAACGGCCACATATTAGGCCCATCGGACGGTGCTTGATCAGGGTTCTCATGCGTTTCCATAAAAATACCGGCAATACCGGCAGCCACCGCAGCTCTTGCTAGCACTGGCACAAATTCACGTTGACCGCTGGATGCATGACCTAAACCACCAGGCAACTGCACTGAATGCGTGGCATCAAATACCACAGGGCATGCTGTATCACGCATAATGGCCAAAGAACGCATGTCTGACACTAGATTGTTATAACCAAAGCTCACGCCGCGTTCACACACCATGATTTGCTCATTGCCCACTGCACGGGCTTTTTCAGCAACATGTTTCATATCTTGCGGTGCAAGAAACTGGCCTTTTTTGATATTCACAGGCAAACCCAGTTTAGCAACGTTTTGAATATAATTCGTTTGCCTGCATAAAAATGCTGGTGTTTGTAGCACATCGACCACTGATGCTACTTCCTGCAATGGAGTATCTTCGTGCACATCGGTCAATACCGGAATATGTAATGCTTTTTTCACCGTTTCTAAAATACGTAAGCCTTTTTCTAAACCAAGGCCGCGAAAACTTTTGGCTGATGAACGATTTGCTTTATCAAAAGATGATTTATAAATAAAATTCATCTTTAAACGCGCTGTTATTTCTTTTAAGCGACCCGCAACATCGAGCGCATGCTGCTCGCTTTCAATAACACAAGGGCCTGCAATCAAAAAAAACGGTTGGTCTAAACCTACATCAAAACCACACACCCGCATCTTTTTTCTCCTGATAATCTTTTGCTGCACGTACA
>CAYVRW010000090.1:0-8921 GCA_964453575.1 uncultured Coxiellaceae bacterium
AAGAGCCTGCCCCGCAACAAGTGCGGGGCAGGCTCTTTGCCGACCCTACATTTCTATATAATAAGGGAATGAAAATGTTTAATATGGACGCAGAAAAAAAATTACTTATTCATTGGAGTGCATGGTTTTATTTAGGCCATGTGCTGCTATTTTGGATGATAGGACTAAGTTATTTTTTTGCTGTGCCATCTTTTTCATTTGCAAGTTTACTTGATGATTTTGTATTGCTGGGCTTTCTGGGACATCTTGCCGTACTTGCGCTTTCACCTTGTCTGATTATATTACCTTTGATTTTAATTTCCCCTTATCGACGCGTGGTTTTTATCATGGCCGCGCTTATTGCAACACTGGCATCAAGCTTGTTAGTATTAGATGTCATTGTGTTTAATCTTTATCATTATCATTTAAACCAAACAGTTTTAATTCTAGCATACCACGGTATTACCAAAGATATTTTGGGTTTATCGTTTCGAGAAAAAATAACTCCTATTGTTATTGTTTTTATTTTTTTAATAGTAGAGTTATTTTATGCAAGATGGTTATGGCGTAGAGTAAAAACAAAAGTCAGAATGAATAATTCATTTAAATATATTTTTGTCATGTTATCACTTTTGGTTTATACCTCCTATATTATGATTGTTATTAACATGGATCCTTCCTGGTTACGAAATTATATAGAAAAAACACGTTTTATGCCTTTTTATGCCCATGCTCTTAGTGTAGTAATGCCAAAATATAAAGAAAGTCTGGCACTTATCCGCATTGATAATAAAGATCCATTACGTGATCTGGATTCGAATACGACATTAATCTATCCTAAGAGTCCACTGCGGTTTGAAGCAAAAAAGCAGCCTTTGAATTTAGTTATTATAGGAATAGATTCGTGGCGATTTGACATGTTAAATCAAGAAGTCACGCCGCATATTCTAGAATTTTCTAAAAAATCTTGGGTTTTTCATCAGCATATGAGCGGCGGTAATTCAACCGGCCCTGGGATTTTTTCCTTATTTTATGGACTACCAGCAACGTATACCACGGCCATGGAAGACCAACATAAGGGACCTGTATTCATTGATGCATTGCTAGATCATCATTATCAAATGGGCATTTTTTCCAGCGCGCCGCTTTACATGCCCCCTCTTACCCGCTCGGTCTTTCAACATATAGACAATGTGCAGTATGAAGCATTGACCGGCACAACGGTGTTGTTGCGGGATCAATCAGTCTCCAAACGATTTGCTGAATTTATTCAAGAAAGAGACAAAAAACAACCGTTCTTTAGTTTTTTATTTTATGATGCAGCACACAGCTATTGCGGTACCGATATTATTCCAGGGCCTTTTCAACCCACAGCAAGTCGTTGTAATCGATTGACGTTCAATAAGAAACGTGATTATCACGAATATTTAAATCGTTATAAAAATGCCGTGTTGTCGATTGATGCGCAGGTTAACGAAGTTTTTAATACACTAGCATCAGCAAAACTTTTAGAAAACACTGTGATTATGCTAGTAGGAGATCATGGCGAAGAATTTGATGATGGTAATAAAGGATTTTACGGCCATGCCAGTAATTTTGGCCATTATCAAATTCAAACGCCTTTAGTAGTCTACTGGCCCCATGAAAAACCTGAAAATTTTTATTATAAAACCAGTCATTTTGATATCGTACCCACATTGATGACCAAATTATTAGGATGTTTAAATAAACCGTTAGATTATGCTGTTGGCTGCAGTTTATTAGATAATAAAGAACGGCCTTATTTTATTATCAGCAGTTATGTCGATTTTGGTATTGTTGAACCCAAGCGTATTACGACTATTTATTCTGCGGGAAATTATCATATTGAGACGCTTAATGGCGATGCGATACCTAATAGTGTGCTTAATATAAATGTAATGAAAAAAGTATTTAATGAGTTGCATTATTTTTATCGTGGTTCATCATAATTAACATGAATTCGATATAAGCATTCGTTTGCGTCTTTTCTTAGGCTTTACTTTTATATAATCTTAATCTAAAATAACTAGTTAGATGACTAGATAAATTAGGGTGATAATCATGAAAGAAGTCAGTATTTTTGATGCGAAAACGCATTTTTCAAGTATAATCAATGAAGTATATCAACATCGAGAGTCGATTACGATCACTCGCCGAGGTATACAAATTGCCAAGATCGTGCCTTTTAACGAAAGACATACGCAGGATGTGATGACTCTTTTTCATGAACTAGATGCACTAAGTGATGAAATAGGTAAAGTCGGGCTCGGGGCAAAAGAAATAAAAAGAATGAAGGAAGAGGGGCGTAGATGAAAGCAAAAATCGATTACGTTTTGGATTGTTCAGTGACAATGACATGGTGTTTTAGTGAGGAATCGACCCCACTTACTGAACTTGCCCGCACCTATTTAATTGAAAATACAGCTTGGGTTCCAAGTATTTGGCCTCTCGAAGTCAATAATGTCTTATGGTCCGGCATCCGAAGCAAAAAAATAACTGAGCTACAAGCAAAACGGTTTAAATATATTCTACATAATCTGCCCATTTATATTGATTTAAAAGCATCTGATTTAATGAACGAGATTATTTTAGATTTGGCACAATCACAAAAAATTTCGTGTTACGACGCAGCGTATCTAGAGCTTGCTTTACGGGAACATTTGCCCATTGCGACCCTTGATAAAGCCTTAGCGAAATCTGCGCGAGCTGTAGGGGTAAAATTGTTGGAATAGAATCTTCCAGACAAGAAAGGCTTCTAGCCCCCCTTCAAAAAAAGTATTTGGAGGGGGCTAGAAGCTATAAGGTGTAAATGAGTCCTTTTGAAGTAGATGCTAATTGAAGTTGTAATCCCAACGCTAAATTGGGTTCAACTTTAATTAACTGTTTATCAATTTGAGGTTGATTTTTTAATATTTCTTGTGGCGATAGAGACATTCTTCTATTCACATCCTGTGTTTCGATACGCCACTATTTTATGGATGACTCAGGTGTTTGCAACACGTCCCAAACGATAAAGTTCACGCTTGGGCCCGTTGCAATCGTGAATAATTACAATGAATCATGCAAAGCAATAAACCCACTTTTTGCCGCCCCGAAATAAGGATCATTTTGAGTTGAAGCATTGGCAGACAAGTATTTTTTCGCACATGAGTTAATATAAGTTTTCACTTCCGCTTGTGATTTCTGACTTAAATTTTTATAGCTAAATTTTATTAACCCAAAAAACATATCATCTAAATCTGATCGGATATATTTTTCAAGCATTTTGATTATTGAATGAATATATATTTCTTCCAGTTCTTTTGAAGTGGATGCTAATTGAAGTTGTAATCCCAACGCTAAATTGGGTTCAACTTTAATTAACTGTTTATCAATTTGAGGTTGATTTTTTAATATTTCTTGTGGCGAATGAAAATCAACAAACCCCCTAATTACATTATCCGCATCTTTATTTGATAATTCTTTATATAATAAATTGTTATAAAATGCTTTTAATAATTCATAATCTGAAGATGCATTTATTTGATCACGATGACCTTGATAATAAATCACGGTTCCTTGAATTAACTTGCTTCTTATTTCCTCACTAGGTTCATTTTGGTAAAATTCTAAAAACTTAGGTATCACGTCTTTTTCATTCGACATACTAAGTCTATCAATAAAAATTCCACGCTTAATTTCATTTACACGTCCATCTTTGGCAAACTTCCATTCTGCTGCAATATGTGTCGGGGTTTCTTGGTGTAATGGAATATCTGCCACCATAACAAATTCCTCATAAGACATTTTATTTAATTCGTCAGTACTTAATTTTGAAAATTCTTTTCCTATTATAGCCTGCTTGGGTATTTGCAAAGACGGACGTAATTCAGTATTTGCATAAGGAAAGGTATTATAAACAACCAATGGTAACATAATTTTATTGTTCATCAATTGATAATATCCGGCACTAAAAAAGCTCCATGCTACAAAAGTATCGCAGCGCCAAAGCCCACATTTTGTTGGCTTACCTGTCTTAATATCCCCTGTACCTATCACATACGCAGTTGATGTGGTATATTTTGGACACCACCATCTTTGATGATTAGCTTCAACGAGCACTGCTAAAGTTCCATATTTATAATCACCGATACCATATTTACTACCCCAATAAGGTGATCTTGATTTGAAATTATTAAGATGGTTAATTTGTATGACGGGACTTTCATTTAAAGTTTCAATGATAATATCCGATTTAGATCCTACATTATCTCCCGTAACAATTCCAACATGTCCTAACCAACCCGTTCCAGGGTAATTCAAATTTCGTCCGACGATGTCTCCAGAATAAGGAGGTTTGGCATGGGCAGCTTCTGTGATACAAATACTTAACATAATTACTACAAATTTTTTTAATTTCATGTTTTATACTCTATTATTTATGGAGATGTTTTCATTATTTATTGAATAGCGAAAGTGAAAGATAATTTTGATCCTTTATTCCTTTTCGCTTGATAGTTCTCATGCTTTCATTTTATTAATAATTTAATGTATGTTATTTTTACTACATTGAGATAATACTGGGAATTGTGAAGATAAGATGGTGGCAGGTGCTCTCTGAATTTGTATACTGTCATCCTCGAATATTTTTGTCAAATTGTTTTTTGATTATTCGATCATAAATAACTTGATAACTTTTGTCTATTTCTATGTATAAAATCGTTTACTATTGATAACTCCTGTAAAACAGATAATTAATCAGGGAATTTCGATTCTCCAAAGACATTTCAAAAATGAATCGGTTATTTGTTCACACTATATTGACAAATTGATCAAATAAAATCACTCTGCACAAAAGGATTTAATGAGCTATATTATTTTTTACCATTTGGTTCATAACGAGCATAGGATATGACTTATTTTCAACAAAAGAAAATATTATTTCATTGGGTCATTTTATTTTTCATAGGAAATCTTTTTTTATATCTGATAATAGGGTTAGGTTATCTATCGCAGCTTTCTTGGTATGGTCTTAATTTTTTATATGTTTATCAAAAAATTCATCTTCAGTTGTGGATTATCAGTTCTTATATATCGCATCTTGCTTTGTTAGGTTTATGGCCTTTATTTATCTTGCTTCCTATGGTGTGGATTTGTTTTTTCCCTCGCCTGATTATCACGATGTCGCTGATTATTTCAATGATGTTAACTTATTTATTGTTAACAGACGTGTTGATTTATATTAATTATCGATTTCATTTGAATGGAATTATAGTGCGCTTGGTATGGGATGGGATAAATCAAAATATTTTTGGCATAACCTGGCAAGAGATGATAACGATGGCAGGGGTTGTTTTTATATTGTCATGTTTACAATGTTATTATGCAAAATGGTTATGGTCATTTCTTAATAAAAAAAATATGACATTAACTTGGCTGACTTACTTGGGACTTGTATGGGCGGTATTTTTTTATATCTCTTATGAAAGTATACTGCGAGTGAAAGATGTTGCTCGATTAAGAGTATTGCTAGAAATGGCGCGGTTTTTGCCAGGATATGTGAATCTATTAAGCATGTTTTCGATTAAGCATAATGCTTTGTTTATGGCAAATACAGGCCAACGAATGCCTATACAATCCGCACAAATGAATGTTCCTCTTAAGTATCCGTTACATAAGCTGGTATTTGAGCCGCATACACCATCGATGAATGTCGTCATTATCGTCCTAGATGCTTGGCGTTTTGATGCGTTTACTGAAGAAATTACACCTAATATATATCGTTTAAGTAAAAAATCCTGGTTTTTTTCCGAACATATAAGCGGCGGTAACGCAACAGGGCCAGGTATCTTTTCTTTATTTTATGGAATTCCCGCAACTTATTGGACAGCTATGCAGTCACAACATAGGTCGCCAATTTTGTTAAATGAATTACAAAAAACGCATGATATAAAAATTATTACTAGCAGCGAATTGGATGCGCCGCCATTAAGCAAAACCGTTTTTCAAGATGTGAAAGATGTACAAAAGCAATCGGGAGCAACCCCAACTGCGCGTGACCAACAAGTAACACAACAATTTAAAGATTTTATAGATCATTCTTTTGCAAAGAAAAAACCATTTTTTACTTATTTACTTTATGATTCTACCCATAGTTATTGTGAAACAGATGATAAAGGGCCTTTTAAATATACGGGCAGTTATAATCGTTTGATTGTAAAAAATAAGGAAGCATTGTTTGCACGTTATAAAAATGCAGCTTATTTTATTGATCATGAAGTGCAGGGTGTGATTAATGCATTAAGAACTCGAGATTTGCTAAAAAACACCATTCTTATCATTACAGCAGATCATGGCGAAGAATTTGATGATAACGGTTTGGGCTATTGGGGGCATGCAAGTAATTATACTCCATACCAAATAAAGGTTCCTCTCATTGTGTATTGGCCAGGCGAGCAGCCTCAAATATTTTCACATCAAACCAGTCATTTTGATATAGTTCCAACGCTAATGACCAGGCTTTTGGGTTGCAGCAATAAAGCTGCCGATTATTCAATAGGTACTGATTTGTTAGATAAACGTCTCCGTTTACCTTTGATTGTAAGCAGTTATATTGATTTTGGTATTCTAGAACCCGCGCGTGTTACTCGAGTGTATGCGGCGGGGAATTTTCAAGTAGAAAACAATAACGGCAAAGTTTTGTATGGTGCTGATATTCATATGACGGCTATGCATGAAGCTTTTAAAAATTTCACTTATTTTAATTGACGACAGACCCTAAGTCACGACGCACTTTTGCATCGTGACAGCCTTGAACTTGCTATTTTTGATATTTAGAAATGATCTCAACAATAGCATCAGTAAGTATGGGATCCTTTTCGTTTGTGCATGAGAAAAACCCAGATGAACAAAGCACAAATGAGAAAAACGAGGGTTTTTGTAATAAAACATCTATTGTTTCCTTTTCTCTAGCCTCTTCCACAGATTTTAATTTTTGCTCTAAAGATATTCTCCTAAGCTTACTGATTATGTTATTCATTTTTGGATCTAATAAATCTACAGTTGCTCCATCGAGTGTTGCCGATGCGCATTCTTTTGGTATGAAGCCATCGTTATTTTTAACACGAGGATCTGCTCCATGGTTGATAAGAATTTTAATAATTTCTTCATAACCATGACATGCAGCTATATGTAAAACTGTATTGCCATTGGCATCTTTGGCGCTTGTCAATGTAGAAATGCTATCTTTAAATTTAAAATAACCTTCGACTAACGCTTTATTACCTGCTACGACCACCTGGAAAAAATCCCCTACTCTTTCTGCTCGATCTCTACAAAGATCGCAATCAAGATCGGTGGACTCACCATGGCGTGATATCATAAAACAACTCCTCAAATAATAATAAAATTCTTTATAGCGGTTTAAAAAAGTATGGTCATGGTTGTTTTAAGCGACTTGGTGACAGGATGTCACCCAAAATACATGGATGTATGCTCTGGAGCGAAAAACAACTATGACCATGCTTTTTTAAACCGCTTTAATCTATTGTAAACATTGCAAAAATGCGAATATTGTACCCAATAAAATAAGAAGACAAGCCTTTTATGCGCTTAACATCAAATCAGTAAACAACACGCTTCATTTTTTGATCAAACCGCGTTAAAATGCTGCCCATTCATTGGTGCGAGCTCGTCGATATGGCCTATTTTTGGCCAGCAAGCAACCGCCATTTAACGTTAAAATAAAAGAAATATATTAAGGAACACCGCATGAAAAATTTGTTGGATGATATTGATCCAATCGAAACACAAGAGTGGTTAGAGGCGCTCGCGTCAGTTATTGAAAACGAGGGCTTGGACAGGGCGCGTTTTATTATTGATTCTTTATTGAACAATGCGCAGCAGCTAGGCGTTTCAACTTCTGGCGCTAGTCTTACAACCGCTTATTGTAATACTATTCCGCTGGATCAACAGCCGGCTTATCCAGGTAATCTTGAGTTAGAAAAAAAGATTGAAGCCATTAATCGCTGGAATGCCATTGCCATGGTCATTCGCGCAAAACGCAATGCTGGCGGCGTGGGCGGTCACTTGTCATCCTATGCTTCGATTGCAACACTTTATGAAGTGGGCATGAATCATTTTTTTCATGGTGCAAATGCTGAGGCACCCGGTGATCTTATTTATTTCCAAGGCCATTCTTCTGAAGGAAATTATGCGCGTGCATTTTTAGAAGGAAGGTTAGACGAAAAACATCTGATTAATTTCCGTCAAGAAACAGGCGGCGAAGGTGTTTCATCTTATCCGCATCCATGGTTAATGCCAAACTTTTGGCAGTTTGCCACCGTATCTTTAGGTCTAGGTCCGCTGCAAGCCATTTATCAAGCGCGTTTTATTAAGTATTTGGAAAACCGTAAACTGATCCCCGAAAACCACCGCAAAGTTTGGGTGTTTGCAGGTGACGGTGAAATGGATGAGCCTGAATCCATTGCTGGGTTAACCATGGCGGTGCGTGAAAATTTAGATAACATTATTTATGTTGTGAATTGTAATTTGCAGCGTTTAGACGGCCCTGTGCGCAGCCACGGTAAAATCGTCCAAGAATTAGAAGGATTATTTAAAGGTGCCGGCTGGAATGTCATTAAAGTAATTTGGAGCCATCATTACGATGCTTTATTTGCCAAAGATACCAAAGGTTTATTTTTAAAACGGTTAACTGAAATTTTAGATGGCGGTTTACAAACTTCCTATGTGTCCAATGCAGCGTACCGCCGAAAATTTTTATCGGGTGATAATCCAGAATTATTAGCATTATTAGAAACACTATCCGATAAAGAAGTTGAAGAACTTAGCCGCGGCGGTCATGAATTTGAAAAAGTTTATGCAGCTTATCATGCAGCAGTTAAACATAAAAACCAACCCACGGTGATTTTAGCACATACCGT
>CAYVRW010000091.1:0-8898 GCA_964453575.1 uncultured Coxiellaceae bacterium
TGTGCTGTTTGGAGCGTAAAAATGAATAGCTAACCTTCTTTAGCGGGAATCGCTGACCTTTCCACGTCGTTCCGCGGATGATCCCGGATCGAGTCCGGGAGCGGGACGACGTGGGAGAGAATGGGTTGCTCTAAACTAAGTCTAATTGTATCATACTGCCAAAATTCAAAGCGGTAGTTATGTAGAGCAATGAGAATAAAACTAAAAATTATAGTGATAGCCGTTCACTTATTGATCATTTCTGATGTTTCCTATGCCATCGTTTCTATTCCAGAAGTCAATCTTCGCTACGAGGATATAAAGAAACGCAAAGTTTATGCGACAGCAGAAACCTGGGCTATTGATAGGTCCACTATCAAAAATAGTCCAGTGCTTAATGTGACACAGTTGCTAAAACAAGAGCAGAGCATCGTACGCTTGACCAATAATTCAGGCGATTATTCACAAGTTGCCTTTAGCATAAGAGGATTTGGTGATAATGCGGTGGCCAATTCATTGATCTTGGTTGATGGTTTTCCACTCATTAATCCGAGTTTGCTTGCGCCTAATTTTAATTCGATTGCCTTGACTGATATAGAACGTCTGGAAATTACCCAAGGCAGTGAAGGGGTTATGTGGGGTGATCAAGCAGTCGGTGGTGTTGTAAATATGATGACCCGTCATCCTGAAAAAAAACTCTTTGATGCAAATATAGGGTTCGGCAGTTTTAATAAGCAATTTTATAATATATTTGCTGGTAATAAATTTTCCAATGGTGTTTTTATTAAAGCCTTTGGCTATACCAATAGGACTGATAATTATCGTGATCATAATGATCAGACGGACCAAAATCTTGCAATCCAGGCCGGGGTAGACTATGCATCGGGTATGCTAAGTATTAATGCGCAAGGTTATGAAGATACCATACAATTTCCAGGGGGTTTAACCCAAAAACAATACGATGAAAATCCAAGACAAGCAAGCAATTGGACAAACTATATTCATTTTAAAACCCCATTATTTCAATTGTTAAATAAGCAATCCTTAAATGATCAGTGGTTATTGGAGAGCCGACTAGAACGACAAGAAACGATAGGAAACGGTTTTATGTTTTCTAACTTTGATAGACATGATGTGTTGACAAGTTATCGTTTCAGGTTTTTGGGAAATATGAATTTATATAAAATTATCACCGGTTATGAAGGTCAACATACCGGTTATAATTTTGTAAGCTCACGTGTACAAGAAGAAGTGACCACGCAACAACATAATGTATTTGGAAAAGTCACCATTCCTTTTTTACAACATATGGAAATTATCGCAGGTATGCGTGCTGCATGGCAGAAAAATTATGATGAACCTAGGAATGATGCGTTATTTTATTATTTGAATAAAACGCTTGTCTCAGAGTTAGGGTTTGCCTATACCCGCGATGAATGGAAATATTTTCTAAGACGCAGTGGAAGTTTCAGGTTTCCAAAAGCCAATGAAGAAACCTGGTTGCCGGAAGGAGTGGATGCCTTGGCATTACAAACAGGTGTTTCCTATGAGATTGGCGGTGAAAGAAAAACAGCAAAACAAAAATCACAAATTAATATCTATCAACTGGAATTAATCAATGAAATTGCATTTAATCCCACACAGACCATTACTGAACCCTTTGGATCTTACCATAATTTTCCAAAAACATTACGCAGAGGTATAACACTTACTGAATATTATCAATTAGCTGAAAAAATAGGGTTAAATGGACAAGCGAATATCGTTGATGCAAGATTTGCAGGTGAGAATTTTTCAGGTAAACAAATTCCCGCAGTGCCATGGATAAACGCTAATTTGGGCTTAAATTATGATTTCAAACCCGATTGGCGAGTGAAATACATAGCGCTTTATAATGGCAGCGCTTATGCATCAGAAAACACTGAAAACAAGGGCAGTAAAATTCCTGGCTATTGGATTAATACCTTGTCTTTGCAGTATATTAAAAAAACTTATAACATTAATTTGGAAATAATGAATATATTTAATCAAAAATATTCAGTATATACGCTTTATAATCCAGAAAATAAGACCAATACTTATTATCCAGGTACAGGTCGAAGTTATTTGCTTACCTTTAAAGTGGATTTATCATGACTCGTTATCATGTTCTATCACTAGTTATGCATGTTACATTGTTGATGTTATTCAGTGTATATTTTGATAGAGCTGCGAATCAAAAAAAGTTTGGCGTAACCCAAGCAAAAACTGTAGCAGCATTTATTTACCAAGGGAATTTTTCTAAATCTGTGTCAGTTCAAGAAAAAATGAAGTCTAATCATGAAAAAAAATCCATACCGATCAAGAAAAAACATCGTGAAAAAAATGTAACAAAAGCTGCTGCAAATCAAAATAGTGTAAGCCAAGGCGAACATGCACAAACGTTAGTTGCGTTATTACATGATGCCATCGCCCGTAAACAACAATATCCAGCGACGGCGTTGGAAATGCAGCGGCAGGGCAGGGTGACGGTAGCATTTTATTTATATCAAAATGGAAATGTTGCTAATGTTAGAATGATCACAAGTTCAGGAACAGCAAGCCTAGACAAGGCAGCTCTGCAAGCTGTTCATGATGCCGCACCTTTTCATGAACTTTTATCTTATATAAAGCATGCTGAGGAATATCAGATTGATATTGCATTTGAATTAGCATAGAATTCGATCAAAATTAATGAGGAGCCTGTAATGAAAAATGATCAAAAATTACTCTCAAATCAAGACACCCTGTTAGCCGAAATTTTTCTTATTCCATCAACTGAATGCATTGAAAACAGATTTACGGAATCGGCCGAAGCTGCAGATTGCTCAGGTCATTGTCAGTCGCCTGGCGGCTGTAAAACAATGTAGCTGCCATCCTGAGGAGCTTCTGAATGATTTTTTTAGCTGATCAAGCCTTAGAAATAAGCATACCAAATGCTCGTGCATATATTAATCAAATGAATCTGGATTATATTGTTAATATCATGTGCTCCTCGGCTTATCCTTTACCCAGATGGACATTGTCTGACGCAATGCATTGTTGTTATCTATATAAAAATTTTTTGTTATTGCAAAAGATACACAAAGATGAACATCTAGTCCCTACTCGAGAAATCGATGAGTTTTGGCATAATCACATTTTGTATACAAAACAATATACAGCTGATTGCATCCAAATATTTGGTCATTATTTACATCATCACCCTGCAAGTCCTGATGATAATCCAGAAGATTTGCTTGATCATTATCAAAAGACAAAAGAATATTATTTAGCTGAATTTAAGGAGCCATTATGCATCATTGGCAGCCAAGTGCTATCGATAAACAATTAATGAAACTAGCATTCCAAGAAGATGTTGGCTTATTATTTCAAGATATCACAACACATACCTTGTTTAAAGATAAGCATGCTAAAGCGAAAGCATGCATTGTTTCAAAACATCGCGAACCCATTGTGGTGTGTGGATTGCCTGTTGTCCATGAATTGTTGTCTTTATTTGACACTCCTATGAGCTTGCGATCAGCTTACAAAGATGGAGAGCTGCTCTATCCTGGCGAAACATTGTTATCCATTCAAGGTTCAGCATCTACACTTTTGATGGCAGAGCGCACCCTGCTTAATTTTCTGCAACGTTTATGTGCGGTTGCAACACTTACCAAACAATTTACTGATAAAATTAAACATACTTCAACAAAAGTTTTAGATACTCGCAAAACTATCCCAGGGTTTCGTCATTTAGATAAATATGCCGTGCGCTGTGGCGGCGGGGTGAATCATCGCATGGGTTTATATGATGCAATCATGATTAAAGATACGCATATTGATGCATTGGGCGGCATAGCAAAAGCCATAGCCGCATTGCCAGAAGATATTCTCAAACATTGCCCTGTGATTATCGAAGTACGCGATAAAGAAGAGTTGTCATGCGTCTTGAATCATGGGTTGCATAAAACGACACGTGTGCTCCTTGATAATATGACAGAAACACAATTAGCGGAATGTGTTGCACTTTGTCAACATCATATTCCAACCGAAGCATCAGGAAACATTGATTTAGATAATATTGTAAAAATTGCTGAAACCGGCGTTAATTTTGCATCGATTGGCAAATTGACCCATTCAGCCGGTAACGTTAATTTATCCATGAAATGTGAACTCTAACCATGCAAAATACCATATCACAACGAGGCCAATGCTTTACCTTTGATGCAGTTGTTATCGGCGGCGGTGTTGCTGGTTTATGTTATTTGTTAGAAATGGTGAAATTAAAACCGCATAAACGGTTTGCTCTTATTACTAAAAGTACCTTAAATCAATCCAATACCCAGTATGCTCAAGGCGGTATTGCCGCAGCAAACGCACCTTCTGATATTGAACATCATATTAAAGATACTTTATTAGCCGGCGATGGATTATGTAATATTGATACCGTGTCTGCGATATTAAAAAAAGGCCCTGATGCCATTCAGTATCTTTTAACACAAGGTGTTGCATTTGATCGTGATGTAAATAATCATTTAATTTGCGGCAAAGAAGCAGGTCATTCCGATAGACGTATTTATCATGTGGGTGATCAAACAGGTGCTGCGATTGCCAGAGCATTGTTACATGAATTACGTCAGCAACAAAATATCAGCATTTTTGAAAATCATACCGCAGTTAATTTAATTACTCAGATAGAACCTCATCAACCAGGAGTTTTTCCTGAGACAGTAGGTGTTTATGTATTAGCAGAATCGACCGGGTTGATTCATACGTTTCTTGCAAATGTGATTGTGCTTGCAACAGGTGGTGCAGGAAAAGTGTATCGTTATACCACTAACCCAAGTGTTGCAACGGGGGACGGTGTAGCCATGGCTTATCGTGCGGGAGCGAGAG
The DNA here is from genome assembly GCA_964453575.1 of uncultured Coxiellaceae bacterium. GTDB lineage: Bacteria > Pseudomonadota > Gammaproteobacteria > DSM-16500 > DSM-16500 > JABDBK01. Next base: position 4,879 of record CAYVRW010000091.1, read on the forward strand.
TAGGAGGATTAGAATTTTATCAATTTCATCCGACCTTGTTATACCATCCTAATCATCATAATTTATTGATTTCCGAAGTGTTGCGAGGCGAGGGGGCTTATTTACGTTCACCCACAACAGGCGAGCGATTTATGCAGCATTATGCTCCGAATACTATGGAACTTGCCACCCGTGATGTAGTGGCCCGTGCAATTTTTTGTGAAATGGAAAAAAATGGTATTGAGCACGTACACCTGGATATTACCCACAAAAGCAAAGATTATTTGCAGAAACGTTTTCCAATGATTTATACCACGCTTTTATCACTAGGATTAGATCTGAGTTGCGATCACATTCCTGTAGTGCCTGCGGCGCATTACATGGGAGGCGGCATTTTAACCGATGTGAATGGTAGAACCGATATAAAACGTTTATATGCTATTGGTGAAACTGCATTTACAGGATTGCACGGCGCTAATCGTTTGGCGAGTAATTCGTTGCTTGAAGGTTTGGTTATGGGCCGTAATGCGGCAGCTGCAAGCGCAGAGCATATTGATAATGAAATAAATTTACATAAACCTATACAAGCTTGGGATTCCGCAACAGTTGTTGATTCAAGACGTGCAAGCCAAATTAAAGAACATTGGCGAGGTTTGCGTGGCGAAATGAGTTGTTATGCCGGCATTGTCAGAACCGAAGCAGGATTAAATGATCAACTTAAATTAGTTTTAACAAGAAAAGATATCATTGAAGAATGTTATTGGAAATATACCATCACAAGAGATCTTATTGAATTGCGTAATATCGTGTTAATTGCTGAATTAATCGTGCGTTCTGCATTGAATAGACGCGAAAGCCGCGGCGGCCATTATCGTGAAGATTACGCGCTAAAACTGCAAAATTTACAGCATTCAATTTTAAAAATGGGGAGTGAGATTTAATGAATACATCTCAATTTACACCGGCTGCTACTAATCATTTGTTTAAACCCGATATGCAAGTTTGTCAGGATGATTATCCACTGGATTGGTATCAACAAGAATTTCTTCCTTACGCTGAAGCATACCAAGCTTTGCCCGATAGAAATATATTGACGACTATTTTGTGGATGGAACCTTATATTGAAGCTGCAAAAAAGCATTTTGGCGATCAATTATTATTGTTGTCCCATTATTACATGGGCGGCGAAATTGTAAAAATCATGGAATATTTCGGTGGTTTCATTGGCGATTCTTATCAATTAGCCTTGATGGCTGTTGAAAATCCTGAGAAAAAAGTGATTGTGGAATCGGCCGTGCATTTTATGGCGGAATCCATCAGTATTTTGGCGAACGATGACCAAAAGGTTTATATAACTAATCCAAAATCAGGTTGTACTATGGAAATGCTCGCCAAAGATTTCATGGTGCAGCCGGCCTTGAATCAATTAAATGAGCGTTATGATATTTTGCCTATCAGTTATATGAATACTTCAGGCAGAATCAAAGCGATGACAGGCGTCCAAGGAGGGGCAGTTTGTACCAGTTCTAACGTAAAAAAAATATTTGAATGGGCATTAAAACAACATAAAAAAATATTATTTATTCCTGATCGGCATATGGGTGAAAACGTTGCCGATTGGGTGGGAATTCCTAAAGATAAAATCGCCTATTGGCCGGCAGGACAAGCAGCAATCAATTTTCGTTTAGATGAACAAAGTTCAGAAACTCTTAAACAATTTGATGGGGCACAACTCATACTTTTTGCAAGCGAATGCGGTGTGCATAGTTATTATCAACCCGCCATGGTTCACTTTTGGCAGCAACAGGGGTATCATGTACTGGTCCACCCTGAATGTAGAAATGAGGTGGTGCGTATTGCTGATGGTTGTGGTTCTACTGCGTATTTGTTTGATAGGGTTACCAACGATAAAGCAGGCACAGGGAAATATGCTGTGGGGACTGAAAATCATATGGTTAAAAATTTAAGTGAGTTATGTAAAAATAAAAATATTCATGTCGTTAACTTAAGCGACATTCCCGATGTCTCTTTTAAAAAACGTGGTTGCGGGTGTGCAACCATGTCACGTAATGACCCTCCGCATTTGGTTGCTGTATTAGATCTTTTAAGGCAGGGAAAAGTTCCGGCATTTAATTTGGTAAAACCTGGTGACGTAGTTAATGAGTTTATAGGTTCGCGCGAACGTTTGGATGAAGCAGGGCAGCGTTGGATTGTTACCAATGCTAAAAAAGCATTAGAAAAAATGATACAAATTACTGAATCGTAATGATTAACATAATAGGGAGATAAAACTATGTTTGAAAGATTAGAAAAATCTATGCACTGGCTTACTTATTGGTATGTGAGAGGCTGGGAAGTGTTAGGGGTATGGAAAAACGTCAATGAAATGGGCAATAATCTCCATTTATCGAGTTTGCCCATGCGTGGTAATGAAAAAAACTTAATTAAGACCGTGCATGCAACAGAGACGCATTCTTTATTGGTCGTAAGTGTCGTTGAGGATTATGAAAATACCCAGTCACTCTTCGGGATGGATCCTATACGACCTGAAGAATGGGAAAAAATATGTAATGTTAATGGTAACGAAGTAAAAATTGAGCATGTACAAATAAGGATGAAAGATTTTAATAATGGAGAAGACCTTAATATTGCATCAGCTGTAGAAGCTGTTATAAAAATACAAGAATATAGAGAAAAACATGGGTCGGTACTTGTGCATTGTAAAGCGGGGCGCACGCGCAGCGCCATGTTAGTGGCGTGTGTATTAGCTATTTACGATGTTGGAATGCGGGAAGAAAATGTTTCCAAGTCACCTGCACAGCTCATCGATATCACCATTAAATTAATGCAAAAAGATCGTCCGCAAGTCAAGGTCAACAAAAAAGGGCAAGAAACGGCTGTAAAAATCGTTAATATGGTAAAGTGTCTTCTGCGAGGAGAAGCAAAACTTGATGAACCGTTAAAAACAAAAGTGGATAGATCAGCTATCGATAAAAACGTAAAAGATACGGTGATGGAACTTGATTCCTATAAAAGACTTCTTGAATATAAAAGTCATGCCATTGATAAAACAGGAACCATATTTTCAAAATTAAAGCCAGTGATGCGTGTTGGTCATATTGATAAGTTTTCTAAATCGCTTGCTGAAAAAAATGATGCAGAATGGTTGAGAGATTTGTTATGTGAAACAGGTTCTATTAAAGATTTTTTAGATGCAAAACCTTACGCTTATGTAGTTAAAAACGGTGATACAACCAAAGATGAACAGGAACGCAAAGAAATTATTGAATCGCTTAAAACCGAGGTAGAACAATTTTTTTGCATGAATTTAAAATGTTCATCGGAAGAGTTAGAAACTCTTGTAAAATCCAAACAACCTCAACCTTAAGGTATTTTATGAGTGTGACACAAATTAAACGCAGTGCTCTATTGCCTTACACAGCAAAAGAAATGTTTGAATTAGTCGATGCCATTGAAAGCTATCCGCAATTTTTACCATGGTGCACGGCAAGTCACATTATTAGACGTGAAGGAAATGAAGTTGAAGCGTCACTCGAATTATCTTGGTCGGGTATTCATAAAACGTTTACTACCAAAAATACGCTTACTCCTTATAAGAGCATTGATATTAATTTGATTCACGGACCTTTTAAACATTTAGAAGGTATTTGGACCTTTACACCCATGGGCGAGCATGGGTGTAAAGTTAATTTAGAACTTGATTTTGAATTGATGGGTCATTTTGTCGATATCGTATTCCAACCCGTTTTTTCACATATTGCTAATTCATTAGTGGATTTATTTACTAAACGTGCGGTTGAAGTGTATGGTGAACGTAAAAATGATACATGTTGAAGTAGCCTATGCTGATGTAAATAATCAGCGTCTTATCAAACTTCTCGTTGAAGAAGGTTGTACCATAGAACTCGCCATTGATCGCTCGGGAATTTTATTAGAATTTCCTGAAATTGATTTAATGAAGCAAAAAGTCGGTATTTTTAGTAAGCAAAAAAAATTGACTGACATTGTAAAAGAGATCGG
>CAYVRW010000092.1:0-8858 GCA_964453575.1 uncultured Coxiellaceae bacterium
TCCTCCAAAAAAAGCATTTGGAGGAAGGGGGGACTAGAAGCTATAGCACCGTGAATACTTACGCAATATTCATGATATATCACCCCCAGTCCATGCCTCTGTCTTTAGGTACGATGCGTCGCAAGGTATAAACGTCAGAATTTTTTAATTCTTCTATGAATTCAGGTAAATTTTTCCAAGGATCCCAGACAGCACTGATTAGTTTTCCGGTAATGCCGTTGCTAATCGATGAAGCAAGAAAAGTGCATAAGGAAGCACCTACTGATAATGACGTGCCGCCCTGGGTGTGTTGCTTCAGTGATTGTTCATAAAATTGTTTGCCTACTTTGTCAGGGCCAGCTTGTAATATTTCATCTAATAAACGCGTGTTTAATGCTCCGGGTGCAATGGTGTTGACGTCTATGTTAAATGCTTTGACTTCTTCAGCCAATGTTTCAGCAAATCGTACAACGGCTGCTTTTGAAGCTGCATAGGCACTCATGTAAGGCATAGGTTTAGTCGCACCGCCACCCGAAAGAATAATGATTTTACCGCTTCTGTTTTCTTTGAAATGAGGTAAAACAGCCAGACATTGAATAACAGTTCCTTTGAGATTGATGTCAATCGCGTCCGACCATTCTTTCCAATCGATTTGTTCTATGGGCCCTTTGGGACCATATATCCCGGCATTTGCAATCAGTGTATCTATTCTGCCAATTTTGGTTAATGTCTCTGTCACCAATGCTTGAACTTGTTCTAAACAAGATACATCCACAGGCATGGCTAATACTTTGGAATGATTGTCAGCTAATTGAAGTAAAATTTGTTGGGCTTTATTAAGTAAATTCGTATCTCTTGCGCATATCATAATGTCTGCGCCTTCCAACACAAATTGTTTTGCGATTTCAAGTCCAAGCCCTTGATTTGCGCCCGTGATAATGGCGCATTGACCTTTTAATTTCATGTTTGTTTTCCTACGGAAAAATATTTTAATCGAGCATCAAGTCCGAGCTTGGCAAGAAAGCCGCCTGGATCAAAAATGCAGGCATTATTGGTTAAAGAAATAATCTGATCCGCTGAAAGCGAGTTAAATTCCACGCATTCTGTTGAAATGATAATAGCATCAGTGTGTTGTATGGCGTCTAAAAGGCTAGGTTTAAGGTCAATGATGGTATTTAATGGATCTGGCAAATGCGTTAAATGAGGATCATAGGCAAATAATGTTGCGCCTTGTGCATTTAACCATTGACATGTCTCAATAGCTGTTGAGCGGCGCAAGGTATCCGTTCCGGCCTTGTAAGTTAATCCTAAAGTAGTAATGGTTTTGTTTTTAATATCTTTAAAAATATCCATGATTCTGCGGCATGACCATTGTTTATGAGCGTGATTACTGTCTAATAAAGCAGAAAAAAGAGGGGTTTTTATGGTTTGCTGTTTACCTAATTGAATAAGATAATTGACATCTCGCGCTAAGGTGCCGCCTGCGATAGCATTGCCCGGTCTTAAATAGGCCTTTGGCCCGATGCGTTCTTCACTTTTTAGACCACGTTCAACTTCGCGGGCATTTGCACCCGTTTTTTCACATAGTGAAGCAAGTTCGTTAATAAATACCACTGAAGTTGCTAAAAAAGCATTGAGAGCATGTTTTGTCATTTCAGCCGATTCAATGGACATCCATATAATATTATCTGAAAAGGGCGATAACAGCTTTTCTATGATTGATTTTTGAGATTCTTTTTCTAAACCCACGATGATGCGGTCGGGTTTTAAAAAAACATCAATGGCTTTTCCAAGGCGCAAATTTTCAGGGCTATATGCAAAAGTGATATGTTTATCATGAAAAGCTTCCGTGCATTGTTGTTGTAAACGCCGTGTGCTTCCTGCGGGTAATTGGGATGATATCAAGACAATAGCATTGTCTTGTAAGTAAGGATAAATCTCAGTTATTTGCTTTATTACAAAAGAAGTATCTGCAATATCATTATCATCCACGGGCGTATCAAATGTGATCCAAATAACTTCAGCTTGTTTAAGATCGTTTGGGTCGTTTGAAAAAATTAATCTTTTTGCTGAAGATAACAATTCGCATAGCCCTGGCTCGAAAATAGGAGGTTGATTGTTCTCAAGGTGATGGATGGTGTTAGCATCAGGATCATAAGCAACCACATCATGTCCTGACTGACTCAAGCATGCGGCTGTAACGGAGCCTAAATGCCATAAACCCACAACCGCTACTTTCATGTTCTAGTCTCCAATACCCATGGATTTTGTTGTAAATAAGTTAGTGTTTGTAAAATGCCTTCCCGTACGCTTAATTTTGGCTTCCATCCTAAATTTCTAATGCGTGAACAATCAAGGAAAATAAATGGATTATCACCAATCCATCCTCTATCGCCGCCGGTATATATTTTTTTAGGAGTTAACTTTAAATAATCACAAATCCATCCTATCGAATCATCCACTTCACAATATTCATCCGTGCCTAGATTGAAAATGTTAATTTTATCCTGGGATTTATGTATCGCATATAACATCGCATCGAGACAGTCTTGAATATAAAGGTAAGATTTACGCTGTTTTCCATTACCTAATATCGTTAATTGTTTAGGATCAGTGAGTAATTGTTTGAAAAAATCAAATACATGTCCATGGGTATAACGTTCACCTAATATAGATACAAAACGAAATATATAAGCTTGGAAACTAAATCCTTCGCAATAGGCTTGAATAAGTCCTTCAGCAGCAAGCTTGGAAGCGCCATATAATGACGTTTGAATAGGAAAGGAAGCGTGCTCCGGTGTTGGAATAACATCGGCTTCGCCATAAATAGATCCTGTTGAGGCAAAAGCTATTTTTTTTACTTTATTTGCCCGCATAGCTTCTAATACGTTGAAGGTCACTATAGTATTTTGTTCTAAATCTCTATGAGGATGATGTGTTCCAAAACGCACGTCTGCATTGGCAGCCATATGAAAAACAAAATCCACGTCTTTCATGGATTGCGTTAAGATGTCGCCATTTAATAAATCATTTTCAACCAGGCTAAATTGAGGTGATTTTTTAGCGTTTTCTAAAAAGCTATGTATTCCAGTCGAAAAGTTATCATAGCCTATAACTTCATGGCCTAAATCTAATAATTTATCAGTTAAATTGCTGCCAATAAAACCGGCGCAACCTGTAATGAAGTATCGCATTGGAGATTCCTTTTTATAGCTCACGCTCTTGGGCGTAATGTTATGCCAATGCACAAGTTTAAATTGATACTAGGGATAATAAAAGGAAAATAACTTTTTTGTAGAACGGTAAAATACGGCGCAAGTTCTTCTAAAATTTCATGCGGCTTATTCAGATGCTCTCGTTCAATAAACCATCGATAAGATTGTTTATAGCGTTTTTCAAAAATTCGCTGCGCAGAAACTTTTCTTGCGAGTGAGTACATGAATCCACCTTCGCATGGAATAACGATAGAGAAGGTTCCGCGCTCCTTATGGCATAATCGGTGCATTTCTTTAATAGCTTTAGGTAAATTAGGCAGGTGTTCTAACACATGGATGGCAAGTACACGATCAAAATAATCATTAGGAAAGTCCAATTTTTCTTGGCAATCACCCACTTTTGTTGTGATTTCGGGATGATTTAGTTTTATTTGAGCAGCCATGTTTTCACGCAATTCTAAGGCCACATAATGGGATTTTTGTAGAGGAGTGAGTTTTTCATAATTAATATGTTCTCCAATACCTGCTCCAATCTCCAGTGTAGTTGTAAAACTATTGGGCGCATTTTTCACTGCATATTGATGATTAAATTTTTCTATTAGACCATAACGAGATCGACTTGCTAGGACTTCATGCCAATGCTTCATGAAATCATGACTTATGATTTCTTGTTCTGCGGTTAATGTTTCGAGTGTCTTAGGCCATTTTTCCATAGTTAGTGATTTAGCTCCTATTGGATTGAAGAATCAGATTGCTTAGAAAGAATACGATCGATAATGTACATAGGTCTTTTTTTAACTTCATCGTAAATGCGTCCAATATATTCACCCATTAATCCTAAACATAATAATTGCACACCTGAAAAAAAAGATACCACTATGACTGTTGTGGATAAACCAGGCGTGAGGGGTATATTATAAAGTTTTTGCAGCAAATACCAAGCACCCAAGATAAAGCTAAATGCAGCAAGACATGCTCCGGCAATAGACATCATTTGCAGCGGTTTACTGCTGAAACTAATTAAACCATTTAACCCAATTTTTAAAGACCCTGTGATTCTATTGTAATTTCCTTTCCCTGAATAGCGCGGATCGCGGTCATACTCGACAAACGCTTGTTTATAACCTACATAAGCCACTAGTCCACGCAAAAATCCATGCGATTCATTAAGACTGCGTAATTCTTCAATCACACGCCTGGTCATGATACGAAAATCACCCGTGTTACGCGGAATTTGAACATCACTTAATTTATTAATCAATTTATAACCGAAATAAGAAATGATTTTTTTAGGAATGGTTTCGCCTTGACGTGATTTGCGTTGAGCATAAACGACTTCGTAACCCTCATTTAATTTGTTATACATGGCTTCGATCAATTCCGGAGGGTCTTGCAAATCAACATCGATGACGACGCATGCATCTCCCTTACCATATAAAATTCCAGCCATGGTGGCTGAAGGCTGGCCAAAACGCCTGGAAAATAATAAACATTTTATATGGGGATTACGTTCTATTTCTTTTTGTATGACTTCTTCAGTATTGTCGGGGGAGGGATCTAAACAAAAAATGATTTCATAAGTTAAATGCATTTTTATTAAAACAGGCTCCATGCGTGCTAAAAAAGGCTTAATATTCGAAGCTTCTTTATACACAGGGACGATGATTGAAAGTTTTTTCATAGTAAAATAATTCCTTCAACTAGATAAAATCAACAAGATTTAAATTTTTAACTTCCGGTTTTTTAAGGAATAAACGAGCAGAATGAGCAAAATAACCCAGGCTAGTCCAGTTAACCAATTAGACCATTTTAAACCTGTAAACGTTGATTCTATAAGATAATGGCCGGGTTCCAGTTTTAAACCTACAAGACTTAATGGCTCATTTTTTGAATTGATAAATAAGGTTGAAACATAACGAACAGGTTGATGGTTCACTTTAATGGTTAACATTTTTGGATAATAAAGTATAGGTAACTGTGTAATATAATCCTTTTCTTTTACTGTAATATCACAAAATGTTTTTTTACCTATTTTTTCGCAAGATTTTTCAGTGTTTGTGACAGGAATAATGTTTTGATTATACGTATGGACTTTTAATGGCATAATTAAATAAGCTGTTTGCCCGTATCCTAAATCGGGATTATTAATAACCGTTGTAATTTCATCGCCGCTTTTTTGTGTGTTGATCCAGGAGCTTGCGTATAAAACAAGTAATAATAATCCGACAAATCCGTGTCGTATATCAAACTTATCACGAAATATCCAGGACATTGCTATGGCAAACAAAAGAGTGCCCATCCACATGATTTGTGTGAGCAATCGATAACTAAATTGAGCGGTTCTTAATACTTTTGGAAGATGCTCCCAAAAATTAAAAGGAGAGCAAGTGGCAAAAAATGAAATAAGAAACAGGAACAACAGGGGAACGACCATAGTGCTTATTTTGATATTTTCAGTTTGATGGCGCTTATTTATAAAATAGATGACGATGCCCACAGCTAGGATAATGGGTAATCCTACTGAAAAATATAAGTTAATGTCTGGTGGAAGCAAATGATTTCCGGGCAAAGGCATGGGACTTAGTGCTTTAGGCGTAAGTAAAGCGGGTAGCGATGTTAACCAAAAAGTAATGGGAAAATTATCAAATGTTTGGCTAATGGTAAGTTTTTCACTAAATAAGGCAATGGGTACAAAGTAATAGAATCCTAATAAAATAGAATAGGCGTAAGCTAAACCGACAAATATCAGTTGTTTAATGGAATATCGTTGATGGATGGTCATTAACAATAATAATAGAGCTAAAAAAAGTGAAGTGTAAATAAAGGTCACTATGTGGGTACTTGCAAGCAAAAACCAACTGATGGCAGTGGATATGAAAAAAAACAGATTGAATTTATGGGTGAAATAAAGCTGTAGAGAATAATAGACAGCAATCGGTATAAATCCTTGCGCAACGGCTTCCGTAAAGTCACCCCTTGATAGAATATTAAGAAGATAATACGGTGAAAATAAATAGACTGAGGTTGATAAAACAGCAATGGATTTTGAACGTACCAATCCATAAATTAAATGATAAAAATAGATTGAGCCTAACAACATGCTTAAGGCTAATGTTAATTTTAAAGCAAAATAAGGATTTTCAGGGGTTATCCATTTATAGATTGCACCGCTTAATGTAAAGGGTACGGGTGAATAAAATTGAAACCAGGCGTTGCCCCAGCCATTTTGTTGCCAGGGTGCTGTTCGTATAGGAAATTCTCCTTGATCCATTGCCATTTTTGCTTGAATCACGCCGCTTGTGTACAATTTCAGCTCTGTTGAAGGTAAAAAGCGATTTGAACCAATAGGCGACAATATGGAAACAATTAATACGCCAAAAAGTAATATGACACAGATAAAGTTTTTTAAATTAAAATTTTGCTCAGTCATTTAATTTCCCTGGATTTTTTAGCATAATAGCACCAGATACGAGTTGCAGTTACTGGGATATTTTTTAATCGTGAATAAGATAGTTTGTGCAATGAAAAATGTCTATATTTTTTTCTATCATGCGATTAAACCATGGACCTTCAATGTTAGAAGATACTATAAATAAGGATAGTGTAATGCAAAATATTTTGTTTATATCGCATAATGTTCATCAATGTGGCGTTTATCAGTTTGGTAAGAATACAGCAGAATTGCTTAAAAATTCGAATAAGTATAAATTTTGTTACGTGGAATGTTCATTGGAAAATGGTGCGGTTGAACTTTTTAGTGCATTGATAGAATATAAACCAGTTGCTGTGATATATAATTGGCATCCTGAAACCATGCCCTGGTTAGATGACCAATTATTTAAACGCATGGACAGTTACATGCCATTTTTAAAGCACGTTATCATTTCTCATGGCTATCATGCAGCATTTTCACGCATTGATGCATTTATTTCGGATGATCCAGATAGCCAGCAAGATGCTCATCATTTTCATATAGGTCGTTTTATATTTGATTACACGCCAAAATCCACACCTGCTGACAATGTCATCGGATCATTTGGTTTTGGATTAAATCATAAAGGTTATTCGCGGCTTATTGAGCAGGTAAATCAGGAATTTGAAGAGGCTACCATAAGATTGCATATGCCAGCCGCTTTTTTTGCTGATAAAGATGGAAAAAATGCAAATTCTATTATTCAAGCCTGCAAACAATTAGCCAAACCGGGCATTAGAATTGAACATAGTGATTGTTTTTTTACATCTGAGGAACTGATCGATTGGCTCGCAAATAATACTATTAACTGTTTCTTTTTTGAAAATGCCACAAAATATGGAAATGGCATATCGAGTTCTATCGATTATGCATTAGCTGCCAAGAGACCTATTGCGATTACAAATGCATCTATGTTTCGTCATATCGTCAATGCACAACCCAGCATACTTATTGAAAAATCCAGTTTAAAACAAATTATTGCACAAGGCATTAAACCCCTTGAGCCATTTTATCAACGTTGGACTAAAGAAAATTTATTAACAGATTATGAGGGTATTATGGATACGTTACTTGTTTCAGAGTGTAATTTCACCGTTAATAATGAATGTAAAACCATTCCTTATAACTTGACGAGTAATCGGGTATTAACGACAGAAGATCGCGTACAATTATTACCTGTGATTGAAGAACTTAAGCGATTATGTCCTGATATGATGCAGCGTAAAATTCCAGAGGCTGTATTTCAAAATGCATTTATATATCAGCAAGCTAAATTTTACGCCAAAAAATCGGATGATATTATTATCATAGGTGGTTATGAAGATCCTATCGGCCCAGCTTTACAAGCACTCGGATATAAAGTAACCATTACCGATCCCAATATCGACGGTAAGGACATGAGAAATGTATGGATAGAATCGATTTATTCGGGTGTTAAATACGATATGGTAGTTTGTTGCTCTGTCCTGGAGCATGTTGAAGAAGATGCGACATTTATTCAAGAAATGTATCAAATATTAAAACCAAATGGGATAGCCTTGCTTACAACCGATTATCGACATGATTGGATGGAAGGCATGCCAAAACCTGTCGTCGATCGTAGACTTTATACGGCGAATAGGTTGAAATCGTTGATAGAAAAATTGCCTGTAAACAGTGCGATAGATGAACCCTGTTGGGATAATACAAAACCTTATTTTAGATTTGAAACGGCCGATTATTGTTTTTGTTCTTTGGCTTTTCAACGGAAAGTGGATGATCATACTAAAGCTGCAGAAGATGTATTTATTAAAAATTACCTTAGTCAATTATTTAAGGATTCATTATTGCTGGAAAAGCAAAATGCATTGTTACAACAAAAATTGGAAGAATTTTCAAAACTAAGACCGCGTGTTCTTTCGATTGCTTATAGATTAAATAGCCTATGTTCACGGTTTCCTTTTTTAGTAAGAGTCATGAAAGGATTGTTAAAAACTTTTAGATTAAAGGCTATAAATTCGTAGCAAAGGTAATATCATGTCAATAATTTTGAGGACAACATAGCTCTGTCACCTCGCATATACCTATCATTCCCCACAATTTATTGCCGTGAGCTCCCCTCTCCCGGCGCGCTTTTCGCCGGGAGAGGGGTTAGGGGCTGTAGGATCGACGCATAATTTTGAGAAGAGAGCCCCTCTCCCCTCCAACGCTCT
>CAYVRW010000093.1:0-8726 GCA_964453575.1 uncultured Coxiellaceae bacterium
GGTGTACCCATTGAAGTACAAATTCGCACGGAAGAAATGCATAAAATGGCAGAATTTGGTATCTCTGCGCATTGGTTATATAAAACTGAAAAAATCATGTTAAGCGAAGCACAGCAACGTGCACAAGAGTGGCTTAAAGGTGTTTTAGAAATGCATAGCAGCTCTAAAAACTCTATCGAATTTATTGAAAACGTCAAAACCGATTTATTCCCCGATGAAGTCTATGTATTTACTCCTAAAGGAAGCATTTTAGAATTACCCGCAGGTGCAACCCCAGTTGATTTTGCTTATGCTATTCACTCCGATATTGGTGATACTTGCATTGCGGCAAAAGTCGATAAACGCTTAACTCCTTTAAGTACTCAACTTACCAATGGCCAACAAGTTGAAATTATCACATCGCCTGGTGCAAGGCCGAACCCCACTTGGCTTAGCTTTGTGGTCACAGGAAAAGCGAGAAGCAACATTAAACATTTCTTAAAACAACAAAAACGTGAAGAATCCATTGAGCTTGGAAAACGTTTAATTGAAAAAGCACTGCATACGTTTGGTCTTGCACTTAATGAACTTCCAGATGAATGTTTAGATGTCATCGCTAAAGCTGCAAAACTTGAATCCATTAATCATTTTTTTGAAGATGTGGGCATCGGAAATCGAACAGCGTTATTAGCTGCTAAACAAATTGCAAAATTATTCGATGCAACGCATGAAACACATGCTGATGAGTTAACCCATATTCATCACCATCCTCTTGCCATCAAAGGCACTGAAGGCATCGTAGTGACTTTTGCCAAATGTTGCAGGCCCATTCCAGGTGACCCTATTGGCGGTTACATTGAATCAGGCCATGGATTACAAGTTCATGTCGAACATTGCCCGGTGCTTGAAAAATTTCACCACAACCATGAACGCTATGTTTCCCTCCATTGGGAAAAGAAAATTCAAGGTGATTTTCCTGTCGATTTAACCGTTGATATTTTAAATATTCGCGGCAGCTTAGCAAGTTTAGCACTTACTGTTTCTGAGGCTGAATCGAATATTATTCACATTAAAGCAGAAGAATATGATGATCATGATTTTTCAGTAAACATGACAGTGACTGTTCGTGATAGACAGCATCTTGCCAAGGTTTTGCGTAAAATTCGTAATAATAAAAATGTGTTGCATGTGAAGCGAATTAAGACGCAGGTGAGGCAGGTGAAAAGGAAAATATAAACCATTCACAAGCCTCTTTTACACACACATCAAATTGCTCATAAAACCCAGAAAAATGATGGCCTTTGATCATAACGCATTTTTTAGGCGAGCTAATTTTATCAAACGCTTGAAGCGCAAGATCCGTTAAACAAATACTATCTTGATCAGCGATAATAAATAAGATTGGAACCGTTATGTTGACCAGCTGATCGATAGGCGCATAGTCACCGGACATTTGCACTGACCTTAATGTCACTTGATTTTGCCATTGCGATAAACTTGTAAAAAAATCATAAGCTTCGGTTTGTTTCATGACGACTGATTTTGTTGGGTCTGATGTTACCACAGGAGTCATGGCTGGAAGTTTGCCTTCTGCTCTTGCTTTATGATCAGCCGCATATTTTTTTTGAATAATTTCCCAAAGATCAGGACGAGATTTTTTTAAATAGTCATGATGTCCTTTGAGAAATGGGTTTTGCGCGACGATACAGCACACTCTTTCATCCATCGCTGCAGCGGCAATAACATTTCCGCCGCTAAAACTAAAGCCCCATAAACCAATTTTTGCTGTATCCACTTCGGGTCTCGTTTCTAAATAACTTATCGCATCCGATAAATCACGCACTTGCAATGCCGGGTTTGCTTCAAAACGCGGTTCGCCTTCGCTTTCTCCAAAATTACGGTTATCGTAAACTAATACACACATGCCGGCGTTTACGAACATTTCGGCAAATTTTGCTAAATAATGTTCTTTTAATGCGGTAAAACCGTGGGTCATGATGATGCATGGTGCAGGTGTACTTTTTGGAATGTAAAACCAACCGCGTAAATGGATATGATCTTGTGTTTTGAAGCTTATATCATTTTGATAAAACATATTCAAACCATTATGACTTATTGCTACGAGCAGCACTCAAAAAATGCAGCATTTCAGTAGGATCTACAAAAGTTAAAGTAGTGCATCTTTTAGGAATTGGTTTACCTTTATCAGCAGCACGCATTACTTCTCCGACATTGTCAAAAAAGTCTTTAACAGAACCAGTTTTAACTTGTATCAATTTATAATTTGTTTTTTTCATGTAATATCCTATATTCCTAAAATTCACCGCTTTGTTCAGGCGTTGTTGCGTAAATCGGCATTTGAGAAGAGAGAACCCCTTAAAAAGGGGGTCGACGCCCTGCGTCGGGGGGATTTATTTCACGATGCTATAATACAAGACATAAAATAAACTTTGCTACCGCTGTAAAAATCCCCCCGCCGTGCGAAAAGAAAAAGATGCACGGCGACCCCCTTAAAAAGGGGGCTCTTCACGGCTCAAATACCGATTTATGCAACAAAGACCTTTGTTCAGGAGTGACAGAATAGTGTCATGTCAGAATACCGTTGACCTTCTCCAATTCAATTGACATTATACCTGATCAATATCTTTATTCAAAATCAAGGATACCCCATGGGAAATAGCAATTCCAGAGATGCCGCCATACAAGCTCAAGAAGTTTATGTGAAACAACGTATGAAAGACCCCGATATACAACGCTTATCACAAATTCCTAATTGTTTCTTTCATGATAAAAAACCTAAATATAATAAAAAACAAGTCGAAGGTTATTTACGACAAGTCTATAATGACACAAGAAAAGCCAATGATTATGTGCTTGATACCGACTTACATAATGCAGGTGTAAAAAGAGGACTCTGATATACAACACGCCCGCTGCACATCGTCATAACCACATTAAGATGCTCATCAAGCACCACAAGATCTGCATCTTTATCAATAGCAATACTGCCTTTTTTATCGAAAACTCCCAATGCTTTTGCTGGATTTTCAGATGCCATGGTAACCGCATCTAAAAGATCACACTGGGTAAACTCCAACATGTTTTTAACCGCTTGCGGCAGACGTAACACACTGCCAGCAAGTGTACCATCTGCAAGAGTTGCCGAATTTTCTTTGACTGTCACTTCTTGACCGCCAAGATCATAAACACCATTCATTAAACAGGTTGCACGAATGGCATCGGTAATTAATACAATATTATCGCGGCTTTTCATTTTTAAAATAAGTTTAACAATAGCAGGATGCAAATGCACGCCATCGACAATCAGTTCTGTCCAAACATCTTCTAAAAGTGCTGCTGTCACCACACCTGGCTCACGCTGATGTATACCACGCATGGCATTAAAAAGATGCGTGACATAACCGCAGCCTTGCGAAATAGCCTGCATGGTTTCATCATACGTTGCATCACTATGACCGATAGCTGCGATGATATTATTTTTTTTCAAGTAAGTGATCAGTTCTCCACTATGTGGAAGCTCGGGAGCTAATGTCACTAATTTAATGGAATTGCCTGAAATTTTTTGCCAATGATGCAGCTTTTCAATATTAGGCAATAGAATATGCTCTGCACATTGCGCGCCGGCTTTTTTGGCTGAAATAAATGGGCCTTCTAAGTGCACGCCTAATAAAGTTGCACCCCCTTGCACCATCATATGGTCACGAACCGCAAACAAAGCTTTTTCAATATCATGTGCAGGCGCAGTCATGGTTGTTGCTAAAAACGCTGTCGTACCTTCTTTTGCTAATGCTTGACTCATGGTTGTTAATGCATGCGGTGTGGCATCCATCACATCACAACCATTCATGCCATGCACATGCAAATCAATAAATCCTGGAATAAGATGGTAATTTGCCGGAAAAATTAGGCTATTTTGCTCAGCTTTCGTTAAAATAATATCGGCAATGATGCCATCTTCAATGACCACGGTCGCACCTTGCAAGATGCCATCCGATGTATAAACTTGTAGACCAGAAATCATTTCTTTTAACACGGTTCGCAAACCTTTTCTCGTATTAATAACATCGCACCTATGGTTGCATCGGCTTGTCTATGCACTAATGATGCACGTAATGTTTCACTTAACCAAGGCTCAATAAATGGTGCAATACCGCCAAATAAACACATAGGAAAAGCAGCGTTATCATCATTACGTATTTTTTCCAAAGCATGATGAATACGATCAACTGCATGTGCGGCTTTTTTCATTAAACGTACCGCAGCAATTTCTTCTTGTTGACTATGGTTAATAACTAATGGTGCAAGCCTTGCAAAATCATTCGAGGTGGCACGATTGGCAAAGTGCGTTAGTTTTTCAATATCGTGATTGAAAAAAGCAAACACATCTTCTACTAACGGTGATTTTTCACTTCTATGATCTAACCATTCAAATGTCAAGCGTATCGCCTGCAAACCTAACCAGGCACCGCTGCCTTCATCATCATGCGGAAATCCCCAGCCGCCAACTTTAGAACCTTGGCTTTGATAAATTTGATAACCTACCACGCCTGTACCCACGATAATAATGCCGCCTTCTTCTGCATGGTGTGCGCCTACACAAGCTGCATGAGCGTCCGAAAATAATTGCAAGGTTTTAAACGAATGAGGCCTATGTAAAAATGCTTGGCATGCTTCTTTAACTTCACAACCAGCAAGACCTAACCCTGCATGAAAATGATATTGTTTATCTTCTAGAGAAATGTTATGCGATGATAAAACTTCATCTAACGCAGTATAAATGGATTCCCAAGCACCATCCACTGATAAGCGAATATTAGCAGGGCCTGCAACTGCTTGGCCTAGAAGATTGCCGCTACTATCCTCAACCCGCAATTTTGATTTAGTCCCACCGCCATCGACACCGATATAAATATCTGTAGCCACGTTTACAATCCTTGTAAAAGATGGGTAAGTCTCATTATATGATAACTAGGCATCATATCCTACTGCCGTAATCGTGCGCGCAGTGCCGAAAGTGGAATTTTGACCACTCCATCGGAATCTGCTAAAAATTCATCTTTTTTTTCCGGACACCAAGCATGGCCATAGACAATTTCATAAGTAAGAGATAATGGCGGATGATTCACTGCGGTTATTCCCATTTTTTCTAAATCACTTAAAACCTGGGCTTCATGTTGATATTTCATTTCAAAAAGCTCAGCATCCATCACAGGATCGACCAACCCCGCTTGCAGCAAAGAATCTCCTATATGATGCATATCAATAAAGTTCTGCGTGGGTTGATCCGCAATTTCAGCTAAAGTTCCCGGACCAAAGCTAGTAAACATCAGCAACCCTTGAGGCCGCAGCAGCCTGCGCCATTCTTTAAATAACGCGTCATCATGCGTTAGCAACGATAAATTTGAGATAATAAGATCTACACTATCTGCAGTATCCGCTGTAGCAACAATCTCAGCATCAGGATAACGTGCTTGCAATTTATCAAAAGCAACGGCAAGTATGCGTTTAGGTTTTAATGCCACCAGGTCCAAACGAGCTAGGATTTCAGCAAAAACTGCTTGCATGAGCGGATGGCTAAGATTATTGTCTATCATGATTTGACCTATATCTATTTCTGCCATTATTTTACACTATGCTCATAAAAAAACTACTTTCCTTATTGCTGCCTTATACTTGCATACTTTGCGGAAATTTATCCCAACGTGAGCAAGATTTGTGCGCATCTTGTTATCAAGATCTGCCTACGCCGCAAGTATCGTGCAAAATTTGCGCTAACGCACTGCCAACAGAACACCATGGTCTCAGTTGCGGTCAATGTTTACAACAAACACGGCCGTTTGACTGCACCTTTGCGCTATTTGACTACAAGGCACCCATTGATAACTTGTTACTTGAGTTAAAATTTAATCAAAAATTGGTCAATGCGCGCATATTGGGCGAGTTAATGACAGAAAAAATACAAACGAACTGGTATAAAACAAGACCCTTACCGGATATCATCATTCCCGTACCATTACACCTTAAGAGATTGCGTGAACGCGGTTATAACCAAGCCCTGGAAATTGCGCGGCCTATTGCGAAACTTTGTAAGCTGCCTATTAATATCAAAGCTTGTCAGCGCATCAAACCCACCGCACCCCAGGCCATGCTGTATGCCAAAGAACGTATAACCAATGTAAAACAGGCTTTTACTAGTCAGATACGTTGGGACCATTGCACTATTGCGGTTATTGATGATGTGATTACTACGGGCAATACCATGAGCGAATTTTGTCAATTACTTA
Organism: uncultured Coxiellaceae bacterium; assembly: GCA_964453575.1. Lineage (GTDB taxonomy): Bacteria > Pseudomonadota > Gammaproteobacteria > DSM-16500 > DSM-16500 > JABDBK01. The sequence continues at coordinate 6,285 of CAYVRW010000093.1, forward strand.
AAGTAAATGGCGCAAAACGCATTGATGTTTGGTGTGTTGCGAGACCGTCTCTCATCGATTAGATGCTGGCATGAGAGGGGCAGTTATGTGTATAATCCCACCCACTCTAACACAGGTGAAAACATGCAAGATATTTTATCATTTTTACAAAGCCATTGGATGCTTGCCACAGCATTGGCCGTTATTTTTGTCCTACTTCTGATCACAGAATTCATTCGACAGCAGCAAGGCGCAAAACGCGTATCGCCTGCAGAAGCTACCCAATTAATTAATCATCAAGATGCCGTGATTGTCGACCTGCGAGCAACCGATGCCTTCAAAACAGGACATATCGTAGGTGCTGTCTCTATGCCCTTTGCTGATTTTGAAAAAAATTTAAATAAGCTTGAAAAATACAAATCGAAACCCATCATTCTCGTATGTGCTGCAGGTGTAGAATCAGCTCGCGCCACAACACTATTAATGAAAAAAGGGTTACCTGCATTCCTATTAGCTGGCGGTATACGCAGCTGGCGAGATGCGGAAATGCCTCTCGTCAAGGATTAACACATGCCGAAAATTATTATCTACTCAACTGCTACCTGTTCTTACTGCACCTGGGCAAAACAGTTTTTAGATACAAAACATTTAGCTTATGAAGAAATTCGCGTTGATCTTGATGCGGAAAAACGTGTTGAAATGGAACAATTAAGCGGACGTCGCACGGTGCCGCAAATTTTCATTAATGATAAACCCATCGGCGGCTATGATGACCTGATGCAATTATCCAAATCAGGTGAACTCGACATTTTATTAAATTAACCAAAAGGAAGGACTATTCTCATGACTGATAAAACACAACCTAAACTGCAGACCTCCGGCGATGCAACTCCAAACTTCGAAATTCAACGTATTTATACCAAAGATTTATCTTATGAAGCACCCAACACACCTCATACGTTTGTAGATGATTGGAAACCAGAAGTGCAGCTTAACTTGGAAACTAAGAGTAATCGTGTTCAAGAAAACATGCATGAAGTCGTTTTATCTATTACCGCAACAGTCACCAGCAACAAGAAATCTGCTTTCTTAATCGAAGTTCATCAAGCAGGTATTTTTATGATTTCAGGCATGCCAAGCGAACAATTACGCCAAATGTTAGGAAGCTTTTGCCCAAATATTTTGTTCCCTTATGCACGCGAAGTGATTTCAGATATTGTTGTGCGCGGCGGGTTCCCACAATTATTGTTAGCTCCTGTCAATTTTGATGCGCTTTATGCACAACATTTGAAAGAAGAAGAAACCAAACATGGCGGCACTGCAAAAGCAGGCGAAGGTCACGTTCATTAAATAAGAACTCCACATATGAACAAGCATGAAAAACCTATTCTTATTATAGGCGCAGGCTCCTGGGGCACAGCACTTGCTTTGCACTTGTCGCGTTTAACACAAACGGTTTATTTGTGGAGTAACGAAGAAGATCATATTCTTGAAATGCAAAAAGAAGGCATGAATAAGCGTTACATGCCTAATCAAGCATTTCCTGCAACGCTTCATCCTATTCTGGATCTAAACGAAGCATTATCCGCATGTGATGATATCTTAATTGCTGTACCTTCTTCAGGTTTTCGTGATGTATTAATGCAGTTAAAATCGCAATTAAAACCTCATGCGCGGATTATTTGGGTCACCAAAGGACTTGATGAAAGCACTGGAGGTTTATTGCATGAAACATTACGTGACATCGTAGCAGATAACTATCCTTTTGCTGTTTTATCCGGCCCATCGTTTGCTGGTGAAGTTGCGGCAGGATTACCGACAGCAGTCGTCGTTGCAAGTCCTGACTCTGCTTTTGCCGAAGATATTGCTAAACGGTTCAATAGTCCTGTTTTTCGTGTTTATTTAACCCATGATGTGACCGGTGTTGAAATTGGCGGTGCTGTGAAAAATGTCATGGCGATTGCAACAGGCATTTCAGATGGCATGGGTTTTGGCACCAATGCACGCTGCGCTTTGATCACACGCGGCTTGGCAGAAATTATTAGGCTAGGTGTTGCGTTAGGTGCTGAGTCTGAAACTTTTATTGGCTTGGCAGGATTGGGGGATTTAATCTTAACCTGCACTGATAATCAGTCACGCAACCGTCGATTTGGTCTTTCCATTAGTCAAGGAACTCATGCTGAAGATGCTATGAAAAAAATCGGCCAAGTGGTGGAAGGTAAGCGCAATGCTGAGCTGGTGGTGAAATTGGCGCGTAAGGTTAATGTTGAAATGCCTATTGCTGAGGCTGTATATCATATTTTAGAAGGAAAAATTACACCTCAAGATGCGATGCGTGAGTTGTTGGCGAGGGCTATTAAATCAGAATAAGAATAAAATATATTGTAATACATATGTATTACAGTAGAGTAAGTGTTCACGGTGCTATAGCTTCTAGTCCCCCCTTCCTCCAAATGCTTTTTT
>CAYVRW010000094.1:0-8713 GCA_964453575.1 uncultured Coxiellaceae bacterium
CCGATCTCCCATTTTCTTCTAAATCAGCTAAGATATTGCGTATTGTCGCAGGACTCAAACCCAGGGCACATTCCTCGGCAAGCGTGCGCGACCCCATGGGGTAACCGTCTTGGATATAACGCTCGACTAGGATTTTGAGTATTTGTTGAGAACGTTGATTAATAGTGACATCATTCATAAAAATAACCTTATGGTGCGAAAGGCCAATATAACATAGAATTTTAGTACAGCTGATTTAATCTTCATCTAAAGGAACGCTCATGGCAAGTATTTTTAACAAAATAGGTATCTTGGGCCGCGTCAAAAACCCTGGCGTCAAAGAAACCCTGAAAGCCCTCACCCAACATTTAACAGAGCTTGCACAAAACTTTTTTGTTGAAGCAGAAACCGCTGAATCACTTGACAGCCCTCATTTAAAAACCATCCCACGTGAAAAAATTGGCAAGGAATGTGATTTATTGATTGTCGTAGGCGGTGATGGCAGCCTGCTGCATGCAGCCCATGCGATCGTGAATCAAAAAGTGCCTGTCGTAGGGATTAACCGCGGCAGCTTAGGTTTTTTAACCGATATTCATCCTGCCGAATTGGAAAAAATCACAGCTATTCTTCAGGGAAAATATACGCTGGAAAAACGTTTTCTTCTAACGGCATCAGTTGACCTGCATGGTAAAAAACTTGGTAATGATAATGCATTAAATGAAGTGATTATCATTCCAGATGCGGTTCCGCACATGATAGAGTTCGAAATTTATATCGATAACCAATTCGTATGCAGCCAAAATTCAGATGGTTTAATCATTGCAACGCCTACCGGATCGACAGCCTATGCCCTGTCCGGCGGCGGGCCTATTTTGCATCCCCAACTCGATGCCATTGTGCTCGTTCCTATGTTTCCACATTCATTAAATAACAGGCCGATTGTAGTTGAAGGAAAGTGTCAAATTGATATTATTATTACCCCTAATAACACCCATTCACCTCGCTTAAGCTGCGATGGTCGTGATTATTTAAGCACGCCTGTTGGTAGCCGTATCGCGATACAAAAAAACCCGCAAGCCCTGCATCTCATTCACCCGCTTGATTACAATTATTATGAAACATTACGTTCAAAACTGCATTGGGGAAAGAAATTACATTATTCGGAGTAAGGTACCATGCTTACTGAAATTCATATCAATAACTTAATAACCATACACACATTGCATCTGGATTTTAATACACAAACCACGGTCATTACTGGTGAAACAGGTGCGGGTAAATCGATATTAATCGATGCCATCGAACTTGCGTTAGGCAATCGTGCAAGCAATGATAAAGTTCGTCCTGGCCAGGAAAAAGCAGAAATAAGTGTATGTTTTGATGTAAGCAAGCTGCCTGATGCAAAAGCATGGCTGGACCACTACGATCTTTCCAATGAACATAACGAGTGCATGTTACGCCGCGTGGTGCATCAAGATGGCAGATCTAAATGTTTTATTAATGGCATGCCAACCACATTGCAACCCTTGCGCGAGCTAGGTGAATTACTTATTCAAATTCATGGTCAGCATGAACATCAATCGTTATTGAAAACGGATTATCAACGCAATATTCTCGATCATTACGCTGGACATCAGCATTTGTTAGATAAAGTCCATCATCTTTCAACGGAATGGCATACGTTAAACAATCAAATTAATGAATTACGCCAACGTGTATCAGATCGTAATACACGCCTGACTTTTTTAAATTTTCAGTTACAAGAATTAAAAGCATTGCAACTAACGCAGGATGAATTTTCAACCCTGGATCTGGAACATAAACAACTCGCCCATGCGGATGAATTGTTGCAAAATCTGCATAGCGCACTTAATAGCCTTACTGATGATGAAGAAAATAGTGCGTTAGCGAGTATTCATCAGGCACTACAAGCACTTGAAGCGGTGCAAAAGATTGATCCTAAAATTTCTACCTGGGTTGAATCATTAAATACTGCCATGATTCAAATCAGCGATACTGAAAATGATTTACGGCATTATCTTAATTCAGTTGAAATTGATCCCATTCGTCTTAAATGGGTTGAAGATAGAATAAGTGCTTTGTTTGATATGGCTCGTAAACATAAAATCAACCCGCAGGAACTTTATGATTTACAGTGCAAACTTTCTTCTGAGCTTAATGAATTGGAAAATAGCGATTTGCAATTAAATGATTTAGAGAAAAAACTTGGAATTATTGAAAATCAGTATCGCGATCAAGCTGAAAAATTAAGTCAAAGCAGAATGAAAGCAGCAGGAAATCTTAATACGATTATCACTAAGACTATGCATGAGCTTTCTTTAACACATGCGCAATTTGATGTTTATTTAGAACATGATGACACTTCTACAATTTCGCCCCATGGATTAGAAAAAATTGTTTTTCGCATCAAAACCAATGCTGGGCAAACCATGCAGCCTCTGGCAAAAATTGCCTCCGGTGGTGAGCTTTCACGTATTGGGCTTGCGATTCACTTGGCAACGGCAGACAAACATAGCACGCCTACGCTGATTTTTGATGAAGTAGACGTAGGAATAGGCGGGGGAACTGCTGAAATCGTTGGTAAGCTTTTACGTAAGCTAGGCGGGTCTCATCAAGTTATTTGCATCACGCATCAACCGCAAGTGGCGGCGAAAGGGCATCATCATTTGCGGGTAGTGAAAGCACAGTCGGAGCATGCAACGCGGACGGAAGTGAAGGTGTTATCGCAAGAGGAAAGAACGCAGGAATTGGCGCGTATGTTGGGAGGGGTGGAGATTACCCCCACTACCCTGGCGCATGCGAGGGAGTTGGTGGGCGTGGGAGAATTAGCCGGAGAAAGATGATCTTGGTGATCTTGGTGCAGGAACATCTTGTTCTGGAATAAAAGGTCTTTGTTCTACAATAGATCTTTTCGATTGAATCGCTAACCAGCGTAAGAATTCATCTTGATTGTTATCATCATATTGCAAAACTATAGAATATACACCTATATCTAAAAGATAATTAGTGCAGTGATGTCTATCTTTTTGATCTATATCGAACTCATTCAAAGGTGTATAAATCCCACTTCCATCCATTATAAACTCAGATATAAACTCAAAAATTTCTTTAATGCATTGATTAGCAGTTAATTCGATTTTAGATCTATCCTTATCAACTTTCGTTTCATAATTAAAATTATTTTTTAATTGCTCTACAAGCACTATCATTCGTTTATTATTTTCTTCATGTGATAATTGATCCTTTCTCCTATCCAAATCATTTATAAAGGAATCTAAAACCTTTTTCGGACATTTAGATTTTCCCAAATTTATCAAATTTTCTACTTGTTTATCTTGTGGTGATATTGGTGCTTGTACTGTTGCTTTTGGTGGTTGTGCTTTTGGTGGTTGTGCTTCTGCTGCTGCTGATCTTGGTAATGTTTTTCTCTTTAATATATCGCTTATTTTTGTTCTTACAATAAAATTCGGTTTACGGGAACTCATAGTACCAACAACACTCTCTGGCTCAGAATTATCATCAACACTTTCTGACGACACACTTACACTTGCTGTTCTACGCTTCTCAGGAACAGACGTGCACAACTTTCTGATACCAACAAATAGTGAAACAGCAGTACCTAGCGTGCTCAAACCCAAAATAGTACCACCCACACCTAGCGCATAAGCACTCGGTATTCCAAATCCCGCTCCTACCGCAGTAAAAACCGCAGCATACCCCAGTCCTCCGACGATGACCGGCCATGCAAAAATCATTGCGGCTGTAAAAAGACCTACCGATGCAAGCCCGGCAACTATCATTACCCAGTTCAACGGTCTTCTGTACCAAGGAGTGCCAGGAACTCCAGCGTCTATTGATTCTTTTCCATAGGGTTGATTCTCACGATTAAACATACGCTTAATACGATTAAACATACTTCTTTCCTCATATAATAGGATATATATTTGAATAGTATAACATATTGCATATTAATTTATCAATATATGAAGTATTGTATATTTATTATTATTTATCAAGATGTTACTTATTTAAACAGGTTAAGGATGACCAACTTTTGGTTTTGAAGTTGTTTGAACGTGAGTGGAATGCTTGTGATCATTGCATTGGCTATACAAAGGCTTCGATATTGATGGTGCTACAGAAGACATTATAGAACTCTTGGGAAAAGAAGATATCATCGATTTTGTACTTTTACCCATGGAAGACATTGAAGGTTCAGTACCAGATGATTCAGCAAATACACTTTGAGAAATTCGTGTTGTATTTCTTTCACCCGAACTATCATACAATTTTATTGCGGCTACTAGAGAACCTATTATGCCAAATACTAATGAAATGAGTCCTATGGCTGTTGCCCAGCCACTACTAGCACTAAGCGCTCCGAAGGAAAATCCTGATCCAATTGCGCCAAGAAATCCAACTGTTCCTATTGCTGGAAATGAAAAAATCACGCATGTTATTAAAACACCTACAGGGAAAAGGCCAGCAGCAACTTTCAGTATGTTATATTTATTTGCTTTGAACCAATCACAAACTTTGGAATACCAAGGTTTTGCTTGCTCGGTGGTTGGAGGATGATATGACTCTTCGTCATCTTGTACAATGCATGCATTTTCAGTCTCAAAATCAGGAAGATCAGCTCTTTCCTGTTGTTCTATACTTTCTTCCGACTCGAAAATTAATCCAAATTCAATTTGTTTAATGACATCAGCATGATTGTTGATTTGTAAATAATTAAATATATATCTTAATAGATCTTTAAGTTGTTCACGTAATAGATCTTGCAGTTGTTCACTGTCGCCATCCTCGTTTTGGAGTAAACGCTTCAATGTTATCATTCCATTCAACTCTAAAATATTGACCACAGAGTCTCTGAATGCTAACAGATCTTCTTCACGCTCTAACCGTGCTAATAGTAATGATATATCTATATCCGCTGGATTAACTGAAGATTGCATAAATTACCTATGTAATACACAAATATTGGACATTATAACATAGTATTGGGCATTTTTTGCTTTTTTGTGCCCGAGCCCGTGCGCGTGCCCGGGCCCGTCTTTCTTCCTGAAAATTAAGGTTTTTCTTTATAAAATGATGCAACTAGGGTTGCCAAAGTTGGATTTTAGTCGGCTTATTGAAAAAAAGACGGGCTCGGGCACGAAAAATCAACGCCGAAAACCTGATTTTGGGTCTTTGTGCTCATGAGTGACTACTGGCATGATTCGCGATTCTGTTCCAGAACTTGATAGCGGCAAATGTTTTTTGTTTTCTTCAATAAATCTGTCTAATTCATTGATATTTTTAGTGTCTTTCCATGTTTTTAATAATTTATCGCCTTCTTTTTTCAAGTCATCTTGAAGAGATGGCTCTTTTTTACTGATTAAAACTCGCATGATGGCCTCAGCTTTTTTAATTTTAGGTGCTATGACCTCATCTATGACATGTTCATTTTTCGAAATAAATGTATCTAATGCGGCTTTATTACCTTCTTCTACCATCGGTCCTAATACTTCCATTTTCATTTTTGAAATTACTTGTTCACCTTGATGGGCCTTTGTTACATTAATAATGGTTTCAACTTTTTGCACTCGCTCTGCAAGTTCTTGCAAATAATTTGTGTAAGAAGCAAATTCAGAAAGATTAAATGGCGTTTTTTTAACTAAGCTTTTCAATGCAGATTCACGATCTATGCTTTTATCGAGAGTCGAGTATGGTTTTAATTTATCTATCATATCCGATGCATTTTCTATTTTAGATTTAAACTTTTGATTGATTTCTTTTTCTAATTGCTCAGATTGTTCCTTCATTTTATCTCGATAAGCCGTAAGATCTTCCAAAGAGCGTGCATTGGGTGAAAATTTATTGTATTCATCTGTGTGCTGCTGTTTTTTATCCTTAAGACTCTGATCGTTCGATTCTAAAATTATTAAATCTTTATAATGTTCTTCTATTTTATCAGCAAATGCTGCTAAATCATCCCTTATGCGCCTTTTAGCCTTATGTCTTTCCTTAATCTTTTCATGAAGCTCAGGAATGTCCTTTTTTTGTAACTTCTCAATATAAGCATAAACACTTAATCCAGGATGCGATCCTTTCAGAAACTCATCTGTTTTTTTATGCATTTCTTTGATCAAGTTTTTATCATAAGTATCAAGATACTCCTTGCCTTTTGAATTAAGCGATGTTTCTGCTTGTTGAATAAGACTATTAGCTTTCGCTCTACAAATTAATTCACCAAAATCAGGGTGTCTTTTCAAAAAGTCATTTAATTGTTTGTCAACAAATTGTAATTTAGAGACTACATTATCCAACTCCCGACTAGCCTGAACCATACTTTTTAAAGTTGGGGATGAATCCAAAAGCGTGCGCAATTGATTGGTTTGTAACTGACTTGAAATGTTAGCATTTTGTACTGAGGTAAATTTAACATAGGCTGCATAAAGTGCTTGGGTTTGTTTAAACTGTTTTATTAAATCTAATTCAGCTTTTAGTGGTTCAGTATTCCATTTTTTCTCAAAATGTTCTTTATATTCATCGAGCGTTAATACTTTATCTGAAAATTTATCAGAAAGTGCTTTAATGGCCTTGCGGTTTTCAAGATAGGTTTCTTTTCTTTCAGGAAATGTCCGTATCAACTCATCAAAAAGATCAAGTTTATCTTGAATGCCTTTTCGCGGCTCATCGCTTGTCTTTTTTTCCGGCAAAATTACATCTTCTTTAGAAAAAGCCTCAAAGGATTTGAAAATGACAGGAACAAGGTCAAATATTTGTGCCGTATTTTCGATGCCTATTATTGTTTCAAAATGTTGTGTTCTAAGTTTAGATAAAAATTCACCTAATCTTTGATGATCTTCTGCAAAAGATTTACTTACTTTCCCCAGCTCTTCCTGTTCTTTAACACGCACGAGATTTTGTTCTTTTATTTCCAATTCCGCCTTAGATCTTCTTTGTTCTATTTTACGAGATTCTTCGTGGTATGAAGCTTCAATGGCTTCCATAAGCATAATGACAAGTTCTTTTCTTCTTGGGTACTTAATGCGCTCAATTTCAGCTTGCATTGATTGACTTATATGACCCGCCATTTCTTTTTTTTCATCGTCATTTAATGGAGATTTCATAAGATTTGATACGCGTTTTATATCGCTTATTTGACTTTCTAGTTCTGCTATTTTGATAGGGGCCTGCTCATTTTCCGCAGCCTCTGCTATTTGTGCTTCTAATTCACGCACTTTCTCCTTCGCAAGCTCATCTATCCTGTCTTGTCTATCTACACGCGCTGCTTTATTCGAACGCATAACGACCTCGCTTTCATGGCCAGTATAATTATTATACTACATTTACAATGATAGATGGATGACGTTAGAAAAAAGATAGTTATTTCATTAAGTTAGAAAAAAAGATTAAAAAAAACCCCTTTGAAAAAGGGGGTTTTCTTGACTTATCTTCTATGACGTATCACTGGAACTGGTGAGACATATAAATTTAACATCTAGGGCCGCGCGGCAAGGGCTGCCCAACTGGGACTGGCGACGGTTGAGATTGGGGCCAGGAACGTCCGACCGGGACTGGCGGCGGTTGGGATTGAGGCCAGGAATGCCCAACTGGGACTTGTCGTGGTTGTGGCCACATAACTGGGGCTGATGGCGGCTGTGATTGCCAGTGCCTAACCGGAACTGGGTCCGGCTGATCCCCAAAACAACAAGCTGATAGTACTTGACCCATAGTAACTCCTTTTAATAATTTATTTAGACCTCTGACATTTTGCACAAATTCCATAAATATTCAAGTTATGATCGGTAATCATGTATCCAGCCTTTTGTGCAACGTATTGTTGCCGCTCTTCTATGACCGGATCAAAAAACTCTTCGACAGTTTTGCATTGCACACATACCAAATGATCATGATGCGTGCCATGATCTATTTCAAATACGGAGTGTCCTTCTGCAAAATGATGCCTTGTGACTAGTTTTGCTTCCTCAAATTGAGTCAACACACGATAGACTGTGGCCAATCCTATATCATCTCCGGAGTCTAATAAAATTTTATAAACATCTTCTGCGCTTAGATGATGATCACGCGAATTTTCCAGTATTTGTAAAATTTTTGTGCGTGGCAAAGTGATTTTTAACCCTGCTTTTTTTAAATCTGAATTGTCCAAAGCCTTAAGTCTCCATTGGGAATCAAATGATTTTAACAGGTTACAAAACCATCGCAAATCAGTTATCATCGAGCAATTTTATAATTAATTAAATTGGAACAAAAATATGCAAAAGATGCTGGCATTAAGTATGATGATCTTGGCTTTAACTGGGTGTATTCGTAAGCTCTCTATCGAGCAAGGTAATGTGATAACACCGGAAATGACTCAGCAATTACATCTAGGGATGAGCCAAGAGGAAGTTAAGAATGTCATGGGGTCGCCTATGTTACTGAATACGTTCAATGATAATCGTATTGATTATGTTTATACTTTTAAGCCTGGTAACGGTACGATGACTGAGAAGAAAATGACGTTAAGGTTTGAAGGTGGGGTGTTGAAAAATATTGCATGAACCTGGCCGAAAACCACTCTCCTCCTTCCCCCAACCCCTTCCTCCAAAAAAAGCATTTGGAGGAAGGGGGGCTAAAAGCCGAGAAAAGTGACGTTAAGGTTTGAAGGTGGGGTGTTGAAAAATATTGCATGAACTATGTAGGGTGGGCAAAGGAGTGCAGC
>CAYVRW010000095.1:0-8697 GCA_964453575.1 uncultured Coxiellaceae bacterium
CGAAAAGCGCGTTGGAGGGGAGAGGGACTTTCTTCTCAAATTATGCGTCGATCCTTCAGCACTTGTTGCGGGGTGCCCGATAGGGCGGATGAGGGTGTTTTTGATCTGCACGATTTATCGCACAGTAACACCGGAAGCTGCATGAGCTAATTCAACTTCTTCCGCAGGCTGGCTTGTAGGATATCTATTTTTCTCCATCACAGGTTCCGCTTTACCAAACAACTTCCTAAACACAGTAGGTGTATGTGTTTTTTTGTCGACGTGCAGGATGGTTTGAGAATCCACTACATCCTTTCTAATTATTGCTTCACTCATCACCATATCTTCTACAGCAAGCTCAGCTGTCCTAATATTTTTTTCCAGAACTTCAAGCTGATCAGGCAATTGTTTAATACGTGCTTCTTTCCTCTTTTGATAGTTTTCAAACGTTTTTATACCCCAATAGACCGCACCTACACCTAAAATGGCAGCCAATCCCACTCCGCCTGTTAGTGTCAATAAAGTGATGCTGGCAGCTCCGGCAAATAACATTCTTCCAAGAAATACGCCTGGCATGGTGATATCTAAACTGCTAATAAAATCACTAAATTGAGGATTGTTTTTAACAGCGATGCATCCTCCTATAAATTTATTCCATAAACCTTTAGGTTTTTCTGGATTTTTTTCAGGAGTATCCAATACACGTGCTATATCTACATCATAAACGGCATTACCTGTTTTGCCATAGGCTTGTTTATACTTTTGTATTTGTTCTTTGAGCCTTTCGAAATGGCGTTCACGATCTTTATAATGATCTTCCAATTCCTTCAACGTCTTCATGGGCTTGCCTGATTGTTCGGCAGCTTGCCATTCCTTTTTCAAATCTTTGGCTTCTTTATAACGTTGATAACCTTTATAAACACCATACACACATGCAAGACCAAGTAGTGCCGCGCCGCCGGAGCCTACGACAGCTGCAGCCAAAGGTGCAAACATCGAAGCAATAAAAACCGTTTCAATCACAACTTTAGCGTAGGTAAAAAGTGTTTGTGAACCACCCCATTTACCTGTTGTGCTTGTGACAAGCGCAAAAGCTCCTTTTACAAATGACTTATCAAGAAATCCCTCCGCAGGTTTTACAAATATCTTTGATGCTTTTTTTAGTTCCTCAGTTGATACTCGTATACCTCTGTCTTTGCATGCTGCTTCTAATTCTGCATGGCGCTGTTTTAAATATTGCATGTCATGTTTATGTTCTCTATGCAATATGGCTTTTAACATCACGTCAAAATCAGCGCTTGCTTCAGCATGTTGGCGCGCTTTTTCAAAACCACCGTATTTCAAAGCGTTATAACCATAGTGTGCTAAACTCACAACACCAAAGCTTGCAGGCAGGCCTGCAGCTACCCATGTTGGAACCCCTGCAAGACCATCCAGTAATTGCCCCGTTATTGCAGCACCGCCAATCCAAAGTATCCAAAAAGCAACAGAAGCCACCACATCGGCAGTATATAATGGTTTAATAGCATGTTCCCAAACAGATCTTAATGCGCCGAATTTTTTCTTAGGAGGATTTCGTTTAAATACCAGCTCACTGGTTTCAGGATCAATACTTATCGAATCATATTTCTCGCTTAAGTCTTTATCTTTACTAATTATCTTTCGAATATGTTCATTAAATTCCTCAATAATGAAATTTTTTGCATACCCATTGATAAGATCAACAATTTTTTGATCTGATTCATTTTCTTCTTTTCCAGACATTAATTTTTTAAATATATTTTGTTTTTCTCTATCATTTCTTTTGCGCTCCTCTTTATCCATACGATCAGAAATAAATCCAAGTACGACTAAGCTTCCAAGATAAACACCTGCAAGCTCCGGATTAGCGCTGAGTATTTCATTAATTAACCCCACCGAATTTTGACCCGTAAAAACCGATTGAAATACTCCAGGCCAACGCTGGAACATGGTCATAATCCTGTCTGGAGTTGTAATGAAATTCAGAAAACGCTTATCAAAAGCCATGCCGCCTGCAATTGCTTCAGAATTATATTCTGGGGGCAAAGGAATACGCGTGACATTTTCCTCCACTTGAGAAGTACTTTTTTCGTTTTCTTTCAATGAGTTAAATTCGTTTGATTCTGTGGATGATTTGGATTCTCTGCTTTGCATATTATTACACCAGTCTTATTTTAATATGAGATATTTTATTCAAGGTACTCTTTGATACTAAGTGAGTTAAATCCATAAATCAACCATAAATAAAAAAAATGTATAGATTTATTTCGTCATCATTGATTAATGTTTCACCTATCAGAATTGTTTATATTATAATCACAAAATAATAGGATGCTGCTCATGCAAGGATTAATAAAAAATGCTAAAACTCTTTCGCATCAAATCAGTCGAATCTCATCAAGCAGAGTCTGAATTGCGTCGTGTGTTAACTGCTTTTGATCTTACCTTATTGGGCATTGGCGCAATCATAGGTGCAGGGGTTTTTGTATTAACAGGTGTTGCAGCAGCGACAAAAGCAGGCCCTGCTGTCACTTTATCTTATGTATTAGCTGGCTTGGCTGCTCTTTTTTCAGCGCTTTCTTATGCAGAATTATCAACAAGCGTAGGTGGAAGCGGAAGCGCTTATGGTTATGCTTATTCAAGTGTGGGGGAATTATTTGCCTGGATTATAGGCTGGGCATTGATACTTGAATATACTGTATCTGTTTCAACGGTCGCGGTCGGTTGGTCGGGTTATGTGATCAATGGATTAGAAGCCGTTCATATTCATCTTTCACCTTTATTTTATAAAGAACCGAGTATAGGTGGTATCATCAATTTGCCTGCAGTGCTTATCATTATTTTATTGACTGTATTTTTATGTATAGGTGTCAAACAAAGCGCCAGATTTAATGCGATCATCGTTCTCATTAAATTACTCACTATTGCTCTTTTTATCATTATCGCCATAGGCAATGTTAAAACTCAAAACTGGATACCCTTTTTCCCGTTTGGCCATGAAGGGGTCGCACAAGGTGCTGCCATCGTTTTTTTTGCCTACATTGGTTTCGATGCATTATCTACCACTGCAGAAGAAACCATTAATCCGCAGCGCGACCTGCCCATAGGCATTATCTTTTCATTAATTTTCTGCACTATCATTTATGTGATTGTTGCAGCTTTACTCACAGGCATTGTCCCTTACACTATATTAAATGTTCCATCACCCGTTGCAGATGCGCTATTACAGATTGGTCATCCCATTGCTGCAGGAATTATTGCAATCGGTGCTATCGCAGGCTTAACGACTGTGATGTTAGTTATGTATTATGGATTAACGCGTATCATTTTTGCGATTTCACGCGATGGTTTATTACCGTCGTTTTTTTCCAAAGTAAATCCAAATACTCAAACACCCATCAAAAATATTATTTTTATGGGTGTTATCATAGCATTGATTGCAGGCTTCGTACCTTTAACCGATCTTGCCGAATTAGTGAATATAGGAACGCTCACAGCTTTTGCATTTGTTTCTCTTGCTGTAATCTTATTAAGAAGAAAGCATCCCCATTTACCGCGTCCCTTTAAATTACCGTGGAACCCTCTTATTCCTGTACCTGGTATCGTTTTTTGTGTTTATTTAATGATAAATTTATCAAGCGTCACTTGGCATCGATTTTTCACTTGGATGATTATTGGTTTGGTGGTGTATTTTGTTTATAGTAGAAGGCATAGTAAGTTGGAATAAAATCCCCCCGGCCTAACGGCCGCCCCCCCCGCAACAAGTGCGGGGCAGGCTCTTTTTCAAAGGGGGTTTGTGAGTGCTGCTTTCAACTCCGGCAACGCCGTAAACAAATCTGCAACCAAGCCATAATCAGCTACTTGAAAGATAGGCGCATCAGGATCATTGTTTATTGCAACAATCACTTTACTGTCTTTCATGCCTGCTAAGTGTTGAATAGCGCCCGAAATACCCACTGCAATATATAAATCAGGTGCTACCACTTTGCCTGTTTGCCCCACTTGATAATCATTAGGTGCAAACCCCGCATCCACTGCCGCACGGGATGCACCTAAGGCAGCACCTAACTCATCAGCAATGTCTTCTAACAATTTAAAATTCTCCGCACTTTTTAAACCACGACCGCCTGAGATTACAATACGGGCATTGGTTAATTCCGGTCTTGCAGATATCGTTAATTCCTGACTCACAAATTCAGATAAAGTATTTGGAATATCTTTTTTTAGCTGATCTATCATGACATTAGCATTTTCAACAGCTTTAGATTCAGGAAAAGCTGTCGTACGTATGGTAAGAACTTTTATAGCATCAAGCGATTGCACTGTTGCTAATGCATTGCCTGCATAAATAGGACGAATAAAAGTATCTTCAGAAACAATTTTAATAACATCAGCCATCATGCCTACGTTTAATAATGCGGCGACTCTTGGCAATAAATTCTTCCCAAAAGTACTGGCTGAGGAAAGTATAAATTGATAATCACAACCTAGTTCTTTGATAATTTCTGCTGAATTTTCTGCAAGCTGATGTTCATACTCTTTTGCATCCGCTACCAAAATACGTTTTACAGATGGAAGTTTTTTTGTTTCATTGACCACATTATCACATGTAAAACCTATCACTAATACATCAATATCATCGGTTAATTCCTTTGCAGCAGTAATCGCATGATACGTTGCTGATTTTAATTTTTTATTATCGTGTTCTGCTATAAGTAATGTTTTCATGAAATCACCCGTGCTTCTTCTTTCAAACGTTTTACCAATTCTTTCACATTATCTACCTTAACCCCGGAACGACGTTTTTCCGGTTCAGTGACTTTCAATATTTTTAAGTGCTGTTTTAAATCCAATTGCAAGTCCGCTGCTGGAACAATGGTAATAGGTTTACGTTTAGCAAGCATAATATTCGGCAGTGATATGAACCTAGGGACATTCAAACGCAAATCTGTCGTAATCACTGCAGGCAAAGGTAAAGATAATGTTTCAAGACCGCCATCTATTTCACGCGTCACCACGGCACGATTATTTTCTATAACAACTTTAGACGCAAACGTCGCCTGCCCCCAATGCAATAAACCTGCAAGCATTTGTCCTACTTGATTATTATCGGTATCAATCGCTTGTTTTCCGGTAATAACAAGATCGGGTATTTCTTTTAAAGTAAGGGACTGTAATATCTTAGCTGCGGCTAAAGGTTGAATATCATCGGAGGTTTCAACAAGAATAGCTTTATCTGCGCCCATGGCAAGTGCAGTTCTTAAGGTTTCTTGACATGCAATACTGCCTATCGAAATCGCAATGACTTCGGATGCGAAACCTTGCTCTTTCAAACGCACCGCTTCTTCTACGGCAATTTCATCAAATGGATTCATGGCCATTTTGACATTTGCGGTTTCCACACCGCTTTGATCAGCCTTCACGCGAATTTTTACGGTAAAGTCAACCACTCTTTTTACTGCTACAAGGATTTTCATGATACTGCTTCCTTACTTCCTACAAATTTGTGTAGTATCCACGATTAAGATTATTTTTAAAAGGAAAGTATCATGGAAATAAACAATACAGTTGCAATAGTGAGCGGCGGGGCATCGGGCATGGGTGCTGCAACAGCACGATTGTTAAGCAAGATGGGAGCGAAAGTTGCCATATTTGATAAAAATAGAGAACTTGCTGAAAAGGTTGCGGCTGAAATAAAAGGCCTCGCGGTGGATTGTGATGTTACCGACGAACAAAGCGTAGAAACTGCCGTTAAATTAGTAACAGAGAAATGGGGGCCAGCGCGTATTTGTATTAATTGTGCAGGCATTATTCACAGTCGCCGCATGATCAACCAACAAGGCCCTATGCCGCTTGCTGAGTTTAAAAAAGTCATCGAAGTCAATCTCATAGGGACTTTTAATCTTATGCAAAAGGCTGCTGCGGTCATGATTCCATTAGACCCATTAGGTGAATCGAATGAACGCGGCATTATTATCAATACAGCTTCTGTGGCTGCATTTGAAGGGCAAATTGGTCAAACTTCATACAGCGCATCAAAGGGAGGTATCATTGCTCTTACTTTGCCCGCTGCACGTGAATTGGCACAATTTGGCATTAGAGTCATGACGATAGCTCCCGGCTTGGTTGATACCCCAATGTTTGATAAACTAAGCGTTGATGCAAGAGCTGCTCTCATAGGCGGGGTTCCTTTCCCAAAAAGGCTTGCTGATCCTAAGGAATTCGCAATGTTAGCGGTTCATATTATTGAAAATGTGATGCTAAATGGTGAAGTTATACGTTTGGATGGTGCGTTACGCATGCAAGCTAAGTAAAACAACGTGAGGTTTATGGCAACAACATTTTCAAGATTAAAACACTATGTCATAGGGGACCCCTTAAATCCCTTTAGCCCAAACATATTGCGCCATATTTCATTGGTGGCTTTTTTAGCCTGGGTTGGCTTGGGTGCCGATGGTCTTTCGTCTTCTTGTTACGGTCCTGAAGAAGCGTTTATTGCGCTTGGTGCCCATACCCATCTTGCCTTATTCATTGCTATGGCCATGGCCATTACCGTTTTTATTATTGCGCTTGGCTATAACCAAGTCATTGAACTTTTTCCAAGCGGCGGCGGTGGTTATAAAGTTGCATCGCAATTACTTGGGCCTTACGTAGGACTCGTATCAGGTGCTGCGCTAATTGTTGATTACGTATTAACGATTGCTGTTTCAACAGCAGCTGGCATGAATGCCATTTTTAGTTTTCTTCCAACACATCTAGAGCCTTTTAAACTTGTCGCAGAAGCCTTGCTTATTTTGACGTTAATTGCGCTTAATATGCGTGGCATGAAAGAATCCATTAAACTTTTATTGCCTATTTTTCTAGGATTTATCGTCACGCATTTTGTATTAATTGTGTATGGCATTGCAGTGCATGGTAAAGGTCTATTAAATATTGTTCCAGATACGCTCACTCAAACCAGAGAACTTACGGCAACGATTGGCTTATTGCCCATGCTTGCACTTTTGTTCCATGCTTATTCCTTAGGTAGCGGAACGTATACAGGTCTTGAAGCTGTTTCAAATAATGCAAATCGTTTAAGTGAACCGCGTGTCAGAACTGGTAAATGGACCATGTTATACATGGCCATATCATTAAGTTTTACCGCTGCCGGCATTATTTTATTATATTTATTATGGGCGGCAAAAGCAGTGCCGGGTCAAACATTAAATGCCGTTGTGTTTCATTCCATTTTAGGCGATTCGGGATTAGGTAAAATTGTTTTATACATTACCTTATTATTAGAAGCGGGATTGTTATTTGTAGCAGCTAACTCAGGATTTTTAGCAGGCCCTAATGTTTTATCGAATATGGCTGTAGATAATTGGGTACCTAATCGATTTCGCCATTTATCATCACGTCTGGTGGTGCAAAATGGAATTATTGTTTTTGGTATATTAGCGCTACTGATTTTATTGTGGAGTCGAGGCGAAGTTTCTTGGTTAGTGATTCTTTATAGTATTAATGTATTTGTCACATTTTCATTGTGTCTTTTGGGTTTATGTGTTTATTGGGCAAAACATCGAGCGACAGCATCACCACGATGGAGATGGCGCTTAGCGTTTTCTGCCTTTGCTTGTATAGTCACGACAAGTATGTTGTTTGTGACCTTATTTTCAAAATTTCAATCAGGCGGTTGGGTTACTGTGGTCATCACTCTCGCAGTCATTGGCTTGTGTCTTCTTATTAATAAGCATTATGTTTCCGTACAAAAAAAATTAGCACAGCTTGATGCACAACTTAAACAACCCATTCATTTCAAAAAACATCCTCATCCTATTACCATTGATCCACATCAACCTACAGCAGTTATTTTAATAGGCAAAAATCCAGGCGTTGGCATGCATACCTTATTATGTGTATTGCGGCTTTTCCCCAATCATTTTAAAAATTTTATTTTTCTGAGTGTAGGTATTGTTGATGTAGAAAGTTTCTCTGGAGGCACCGCGCTAGAAGAAATGCGTGATAAGGTGACTGATACCTTACAATATTTTGTCGATTATTGCTCACAATATGGCATTCCTTCCGAAAGTTATGCAGGTTTTGGCACCGATATTGTCGAAAAACTCATGGCATTAGCTGAAAAAGTCGAAGATAAATATCCAAATTGTATCTTTTTTGCAAGCAAACTCATATTTGAGCATGATCATTGGACAACACGTTTGCTTCATAATGAAACACCCAATACTTTACAACGATATTTACATTTACAAGGTAAAGAACTGGTCATTTTACCGATGAAAATCTACAATTAATTCACAATGGGTATATAATAAATAGATAGTCTAATCCAGATAGTTAAAAATAAAAGGATAACTCCGTGAAATCAGAACGAAAAGTCATTATAGAACAACACAAACGCTTCTCCCATTCTGCACTATGGCGATTACAGCGTGAATATTTTGATAAAGAAGGCATTAACGCCTGGGTCAACCAAGTTCCTTTTTATATTACCAGTAATCCTTATATTGCTAATACCTATGCGCAAATTGCACTTACTTTTATGCGCGATTGGATTGCCAAAAATCCCGATGCTAAAAATCATACTTTTTATATCATGGAATTAGGCACAGGATCAGGCCGTTTTAGTTATTATGTTATAAAATCCATACTTGAGACGATGAAACAGCATCAAATTAATGACATTAAATTTTGTTA
>CAYVRW010000096.1:0-8499 GCA_964453575.1 uncultured Coxiellaceae bacterium
CGCTTTTTCTCAATCAGAACATTTAAACTTCTCGTCATCTGGGCGTTAAAATCTCGCATCTTGGAGTGTAATGGGTATAGCGAGAAAAATGAGTTTATCTACGCATGCGTAGGTATAATTAACCTATCACCCGGACGAATACTATTATTAGGCAAAAGATTAGCCACGCGAATAGCAGGGACAGTAGTATTAAACTTATTGGCGATTCTATCCATAGAGTCACCATTTCTTACCATATAAATAGTATCGCCAGGTGACAATTGGTATTCTTCTTTTTTACGATGAGTAGGAATAATTAACTGTGTGCCTACCGATAGGCTGCGCAACGATTTTAAATTATTAGCCATCATAAGCGTTTTTGTTGAAATATGAAACTTACTCGCAATTTTATCAAGATTGTCGCCTCTACGTACCATGTAGAGTGTATCACCTGGTTTTAATTCATATTTACCATTTTTAATCACTAACTCAGGAGCTGCAGGCTGTTTTTTACGTTTCGGTGAAAAACGTGCATAAACTTTTTCGGAAGCCACAATATCACGATATATTTCAGCTTTTCTTTCTGGAACAATAATATGACTGCCTGGTTTAACTGCATTGCTGCTTAAGGAATTCATACGTTGAATAATGGTAGACGTTGTTTTATATTTTTTCGCAATGGCTAATAGGGTATCACCTGGTTTAACTTTATATTGGCTCCAACGCACACGTTCATTGGTAGGCGATGACCACATCAAATTTTCTGTAAATTGTTTAACATTTTGAATAGGTAATACGAGCTTAAATGGTCCACCTGGATCAGTAGTGGTGTGATTATAACCAGGATTCAGTTGTTTTAATTCTTTTAGAGAAAGCCCCGCCAGATACGCCGCATGTTTTAGATCAATTTGTCCGCCAATGTCCACTTGCGCAAGATAAGGTGCATTACTCACCGAAGGAAATTCAATATTATATTTGTTGGCATTAGTAATAATACAGGCCAATGCCAGCAGGCGCGGAACATAATCTTTTGTTTGTTGGGCGACAGGCAGTGACCAAAAGTCAGTATTTCTACCATCACGTACGTTTTTACGAATGGCTGCTAATACATTACCTTCACCCGTGTTGTAGGCTGCGATGGCAAGCAGCCAATTGCCATCAAAAAATCCACCTAGATAAACCAAATAATCTAGCGCGGCTTTGGTCGACGCTATCACATCTCGCCTGCCGTCATACCACCAATTTTGTTTAACCCCATATCCCGTTGCCGTATCTGGCATCATTTGCCAAATACCGCCCGCACCCACTGAAGAATACACAAAGGGGTTATAAGCACTTTCTATCATGGGTAATAACACAATTTCGGCAGGTAAATGACGTTTTCGTACTTGTTGCGAAATATAATAAAGATAAGGCGCTGCACGGGCCGCTGAACGGTTTAAAAAATCACGGTTATTTAAAAACCATCTTATTTGTTCTTGGACTTGTGGATTTTCTTCATAATGAGGTAGTGTAAATTCTGAGCTTAATAATTCCCAAATATTATCAGCATTATGATAACGATCAATATCCTCAGAAAGACTTTGCGTACGTTCTTCGTCTAAATGAAAGTTTTTATGAAATACTTGAATACCTTCTGTACTAGGGGCTGCGATAGATAACATGGGCGAAAAAGCCAAGCAAATGCTTATTATTAAGGCTAACATGTTATAAAACGGTAATATCATTCGCTTATCACTAACATAGACTTGAAATTAACTGCTACGAACCCTTTGGACTTACCTCCAAAGTCTATCATATAACTATTCTAGGGAAAAATATTTGTCTTATATTAAATGACGAATCAAACTTAAATGTTATCATTAGAAAATTTACATAGGATATTGGCAAAAGGAAGATACATTTTGATCAAAACATATCATATTGTACAACAATGGGATCATTGGCTGACACATTTTTTAGGCGAAACGTTGATGAAAACTGAACAACAGTATTTAATCAAACAATTTGCTGAACGATATGGTAGATATGCATTACTTTTAGGAGTGCCGCACCAACATAGCATGTTAGATCCATTAGCAATCACTAAACATGTGGTATTAAGTCCTTTAATTAATAAAAATACCGCCATAAGTTATATTGAAGGCAGTTATAAAGAATTACCTATTGCGTCAGGTAGTTTAGATATCGTCGTCATACCTCATACATTAGAGTTTCTTGATAATCCAAGACAACTTTTAAACGAGGCATGTCGTATTGTAAAACCAGAGGGGGATATTATTATTTTTGGTTTTAATCCGTACAGTTTATGGGGGATTAACAAATGGTGGTTAAAAGGTCATAAAAAAATTCCATGGCATGGGCATTTTATTTCAGCTAAGACGATTAAAAATTGGCTAACGCTTGCTGATTTTCAATTAGTCAGGCAGGACATGCTTATGTTTAGACCGCCATTACATCGGCCATCCCTGATGCAAAAATTAACCTTTCTGGAATGGATAGGTGTTAAAAGTAAAGCGTTTTTTGGTGGAGTTTATGTGATCACAGCGAAAGCAAAAGTTATTCCTTTGACACCTATTAAATTACATTGGAAGCAGCAAATAAGTCCACTACGGGTCAGTATTTCAGGCCCTACGATGCGAGATATGTAATGAAAAAAGTTGATATATATACTGATGGAGCATGCCGCGGTAATCCAGGGCCGGGAGGTTGGGCGGCATTGCTGCGTTATGGACATCATGAAAAAAAAATTTCGGGTGCGGAAGACCATACCACCAACAATCGCATGGAATTACTGGCAGCAATAAAATCACTGGCCCATTTACGTGAACCATGCAAGGTTGATATTCATACTGACTCACAATATGTACGAAATGGTATTACCAAATGGTTGCATGACTGGAAAAAACGTAACTGGAAAAAAGCAGATAATAAACCGGTTAAAAATGCCGATCTTTGGGCTGAATTAGAAAGCGAAACACATAGGCATACTATCACATGGCATTGGGTCAAAGGTCATAGCGGACATACCGAAAATGATTTAGTGGATGAATTAGCCAATGAGGCGATTGATAAACATTTGAAAAAAAGGTAAACCATGCGGCAAGTTATTTTAGATACTGAAACCACAGGACTTCGTGTAGAAGAGGGCGATAGAATTATCGAAATTGGTTGTATTGAATTAATTAATCGTAAATTCACAGGAAAAAAATATCATCAATATATTAATCCGGAACGCAGCATTCATAATGATGCGATGGCAGTGCATGGTATCACTAATCAATTTTTAGAAACAAAACCTCTTTTTGCAGATATTGCACATGAATTCTTAGAATTTGTCGGCGATGCTGAACTGATTATTCATAACGCACCCTTTGATGTGGGTTTTATTAATCATGAATTGCGTTTAATTCGCAAAAATAGCCGGCTTATAGATGAAAAATGTAAAATTATCGATACATTGATCTTAGCAAGACAATTGCATATTGGTCAGCGCAATAGTTTAGATGCTTTGTGCAAGCGTTATGGGATCGATAATTCCAATCGAGAATTACATGGCGCTTTATTAGACGCCAATCTTTTGGCGCAAGTTTATTTAGCCATGACGGGAGGGCAGAGTTGTCTTTTTGATAATTTTGATATGACGGAAGATAACAATTATAAATCTACGACAAGCGCTATCGCTATTACAAATCAACAAAGAAAATTGCGTATTATTAAAGCAGATGAGAATGAGCTTGGTTTGCATAATAGCGTATTGGCTCACATAAATGAAAAAAAGAAATGTTTGTAGTTATTCCCCATGGAAATTTCTTCGTGCCCGAGCCCGTGTGCGCGCCCGGGCCCGTCTTTATTTCGCTGAAAAATTAAGCTTTTCCTAATCCCTATTCCCCCCAAAAACTCCCAACAACATCAGAAGATTTTGGAATAGCATTTGAATATCTATATAAAGACTGATGGTTGCCATAATATAATTTTGTTCGCCATTGTTCACAATGCGGCTAGTGTCAAACATCATTAACATAACAGAAATAAAAGTCAGTGCTGAAGATATAGCAAGCTGCATCGCTGGCATTTTTAAGAAAATATTGGCAAGTGAAGCAACGATACAAACGATTAAACCTACCATTAAAAATTTGCCCCAATGGCTCATATCTTTTTTAGTGGTAATAATATAAGCCGACGTTGCGAAAAAAGTTAAACCCGTTCCAGCAAGCGCCGTAGCAATCAATTGACCGCCGTTGCTATAACCATGAATAAAATAATTTAACATAGGCCCTAACGAGAAACCCATGCAACCAGTGAAAGCAAATACCGAAATAATGCCCCAGCCGCTATTACGTAACGCACTTGTGACAAATAACAGAACAAACGATAAAATAAAAGCTATGATGGATGCGCCAAAACCTGCGTTTGTAGCTACCGCAAACCCTGCAGCTCCCGCGCTAAACAGTAATGTTAAACTTAATAACATATAAGTATTTCTTAACACTGCATGGGTAGGCATGGCAGGGGTATAAGTTGTGTATATTCTTTCATTTAATGGCATAAATTATTCTCCAAAGTGAGAGGGTAATTATAGCTGAAATAGGCATAATTTAAAATTCGAAAAAAGACGCAAGCGTTCACGATTAGAACAGTGGCAACTCACTGAATAGTTGTAAAAATTTATTATATTCAATTAAAAAATGTTTAAATATTAGGCCTAATATCGATTTAAAAGAACAAATATATACAAAACTTATTGATTTATAAGTTGAATCCGTTCACCAAATAGCGTTAATATGTACGCGGTTAAATGACCTCAAGCTCAAAACGATGGAAGCATTCAAAAATGCTTCGTAACGTCATGTTTCGATTGCATTTTGGAGAGATGGCTGAGCGGTTGAAAGCGGCGGTCTTGAAAACCGTTGAGTCCTTACGGGCTCCGGGGGTTCGAATCCCTCTCTCTCCGCCAATAAGTTATGCAACCTTATGGGGGATAACAGTTGATTAAAATTTTGTTAGTTGATGACCATGAACTCGTACGCCTGGGCATCAAACGTTTATTACAGGATGTTGCGGGGCTTAAAGTAGTAGGCGAAGCAAGTACCGGAGAAGAAGCCATACGTCTAGCAAAAGAAACTATTCCTGATGTGGTATTAATGGATGTACAAATGCCAGGCATAGGCGGTTTAGAAGCAACCCGTAAAATGGTTCGTCATAACCCAGACATTAAGGTGTTAGCATTAACTATTTATGGTGATGAACCTTATCCTTCACGATTATTGCAGGCCGGTGCGGTTGGCTACATTACCAAAGGTTGTGCTGCCGATGAAATGATACGCGCTATTCGAACCATTAATTCAGGTCAACGTTATATTAGCAGCGATATTGCACAACAACTTGCTCTTAAACGTTTTACCAAAGCAGAAGATTCGCCGCTTGATATTTTATCTGAACGTGAATTACAAATTATGCTGATGATTACCAGCGGTCAAAAAGTTCAAGAAATTTCAAACAAGTTATGTCTTAGCCCCAAAACTGTGAATAGTTATCGCTATCGTGTTTTTGAAAAATTAGGCATACATAGTGATGTTGAACTTACTTTATTATCAATACGCTTAGGCCTAGTTGAAGGTCATAAAGCAACGGCGGATGAAACCAAAACCTAATATTATTAACTTCCCGCTAAAGAAGGTTTAGATATTCATTTTTAGCGACTTGTTGTCAGGATGACAACACTAAGCACAGGGATGTGCTGTTTGGAGCGTAAAAATGAATATCTAAACCTTCTTTAGCGGGAGCCTCTGAATAGTTATGCTAAATATTAAAGCTTTTCTTGAAAACTTAACCAGTTATCCTGGCGTTTATCAAATGCTAGGTGAAAAAGGTGAAGTTTTATATATTGGAAAAGCTCGTAACTTGAAAAAAAGATTAGCGAGTTATTTTTCAACTAAGCAAAAAGATAATAAAACTCTCGCTTTAGTAAAGCACATTGTAGATATTCACGTGACGGTCACACACAGCGAAAATGATGCTTTATTATTAGAATGTAATTTAATTAAAAAATATAAACCGCACTATAATATTTTGTTTCGTGATGATAAATCTTATCCTTATATTTTAATCAAAAATGAAACGCCTTATCCTTCTATTGAGTTATACAGAGGTAGCAAACAAGCCGATGGGATGTATTTTGGTCCTTATCCTAGTGCTACGGCAGTACGTGAAACCCTACATCTTATACAAAAATTATTTGGATTGCGTTTATCTAATGATAGATATTCTCCCACCCGCAAGAGACCTTGTTTACAATATCAAATTAATTTGTGTTCAGGTTCATGTGCGGGTCTTATTTCTGAAGAAGATTATCGTCATGATGTTCAACATACTGTCTTATTTTTACAAGGTAAAAATCAACAAATACTCCAAGAATTAAGCTTAAAAATGGAGGGTTTTTCAAAAGCACAACGCTATGAAGAAGCAGCTAACATACGCAATCAAATCTCATTACTACGTGAAATACAAGCGAGACAATATATAAGTACCGATCAAGGTGAGGGTGATGTTGACGTCATAGGTGTCGCATCACGCGATACGGCATGTATTCAGTTGCTTATGATGAGAGGCGGAAGAATGTTAGGTAGTCGAGCGTATTTTACCAATTTACCGGCAGATTCAACCACAGAAGAGGTGGTAGCTTCTTTTATTACCCAACATTATCAATCAAGTCATATAGATAAAAATAATTTTCCAAGAGAGATTATCGTTGATGTCGCGTTAAGGGATAGAATATTAATTTCAAATGCACTATCACAATTAGCAGGACGTAAAACAACCATACATCATCGTGTTAGAGGTGACAGAAAAAAATGGTTGGAAATTGCGAATGCCAGTGCAAAAGAATCTATTTCACGATTTTTGCTTAATAAATCAAATATACATGAAAAATTTCTTGCTTTAGAGGCCTTGTTGGGTGATGTAAAAAAACTTAACCGAATCGAATGTTTTGATATAAGTCATACGATGGGTGAAGCAACGGTTGCATCATGCGTAGTTTTCAATAACGATGGCCCATTAAAAATGGATTATCGTCGATTTAATATCAAGGGCATTACACCAGGCGATGATGTGGCTGCGATGCGTCAGGCTCTTTCTCGGCGTTATCAACGTTTACAAACAGAGCATGGAAAGTTCCCAGAACTTATTTTAATTGACGGTGGATCTACACAACTTTCCGCTGCAACAAAAATATTACATGAACTCAATATTTCTGATGTTATGTTAATAGGAGTTGCAAAAGGTAAAACTCGTAAGCCAGGTTTTGAAACCTTATATTACGAAAATAAAGAACCGACACACTTGTCGCCAGATTCGCTGGCATTACATCTTATTCAACAAATTCGCGACGAAGCGCATCGCTTTGCCATTACAGGTCATAGACAACAGCGTGCTAAAAATAGAAACAAGTCTATCTTAGAATCTATTCCTGGAATAGGTGCAAAACGCAGGCGTGAATTATTACAATACTTTGGTGGCATTCAATCCTTAAATCGTGCTAGTCTTGATGAGCTAGCAAAGGTTCCTGGAATTAGCCAATCATTGGCAAAAAAAATTTTTGAGGTATTACATAAGGGCAACACAACCGCGTAGAGTATTTTAGTATGAATAATCTGCCTAACATTCTTACAATTTTTCGCATTGCGGTCATTCCATTTTTGGTGCTTGTCTTTTATTTGCCTGTAACTTGGGGGCATGCTGCCGCCGCTCTTATTTTTGCATTTGCGTCCGTGACCGATTGGTTAGATGGCTATTTAGCCCGCAGCCTAAAACAGGCCACTAAATTAGGGGCTTTTCTGGACCCTGTTGCCGATAAACTCATGGTTTCGATTGCCTTAGTATTAATTGTGGGCGAACCTCAATTTCAATATTTTAGCCTGAGTTCAGGTGACTATTCTGTGCCCATTGCCATGATCACCATACCCGCAGCCATCATTGTAAGCCGCGAAATCGTTGTTTCTGCCTTACGTGAATGGATGGCGGAATTGGGTAAACGAACAAGTATGGCGGTATCTCATCTTGGAAAAATAAAAACATCTGTACAAATGATTAGTTTGACTATTTTATTGTTTTGTAATCCGAAAACTAACCCTTATATTGCTATTTTAGGCTATGTTTTATTGTATATAGCTGCAATTTTAACAATTTGGTCCATGGTTATTTATATAAAAGCAGCATGGCCTGAGTTTAAAGAACGATAAAAATAATTGATTTCTTCTCTTGACACTTTCCAGTCCTAAGATAGAATGACGGCTTCGAAATTATTAACACAAATAAGAGTAGATCATGCGGGAATAGCTCAGTTGGTAGAGCACAACCTTGCCAAGGTTGGGGTCGCGAGTTCGAGTCTCGTTTCCCGCTCCAGATTTGTAGGGAATTCGCTAGGACGAATAATGACCGGCATAGTAGAATTCTTCGAAGAGTTTTGGCTGGGTGGCAGAGTGGTCATGCAGCGGCCTGCAAAGCCGTGGACGCCGG
>CAYVRW010000097.1:0-8496 GCA_964453575.1 uncultured Coxiellaceae bacterium
CACCACCGGATTTTGAGTCCGGCGCGTCTACCAGTTCCGCCATCCCGGCACTTTTCTGACAGCGAAGTATAACAAACTTTAGCTGCTCGTCAATCATCAAATGGCGGATTGTGGAATTTGTTGATTTTTTTATAAAAATTACCCATTATCCAGAGATGACAAAAGGATAAAAACCATGTTTTTTAGAAAAAATACCGCCCATAACACATCTTTATTTACCGAGAGCAAACAAAATACAAGAATATATGATGTAATGGATGATACTGAAGTATTAAATTTTAATGATTTTGCTAATGCTTATTTATCTATATTGTCTTCAAGTCATCTTGCGATGGTAACCAAGAATCATTTAGTTATCCTCGATCCATTTAATTTACAAAAAATTTCCTCCACCTTACTGGATATTGGTACTGATGAACAAATTATAAATGTGGTTGAATCAGCTAATCAGTTACAGATTATTTTATCCCATGCAAACCAGGTACGGATAATATTCTATGATATAAATCATCTTGATAGCCCAAAAAAATCCAAAGAAATAAATAAAACTTTTATATTTCAGCCTAATTTTATTTTTTATATCAATGGTGTCTATATCTTAAATATTCTAGGTAAAGCGGAAATACGTGACAATGATTTTTCTTTATTACAATCTTTGGATTTTAATCATAGCTTTTTATGGGGAATAGCTCCTATTTCTTCAACTCAATTTTTATCTAACACCCATAATGCTATTTATCTGTGGACCAAGGAAAATAATACCTATCATCCCGAGAAATTATTTTCCAAAGAAAATCATGTCATAAGATCGATGATTTATCATGATGGAAAAATTATTTATTCTTTACAGGATAACCGTCCAAATCATATAAATATGAGTGATCAAGTTTGTATTTATGATTTATCCTTAAGAAAAAATGTAGAAAAAATTATCCCGCAACAAAAAATTTATAGTATAAATAATACGGGAGATGTTATCGCGCTGCATTTAGACAATCATATTGAACTACGGAATATTGGTCAAACAAATGAAATGTTAGATACAATCCCATTAAAGAAATCATTCAAAGGCTATATTGTATTACTCAATAATATGTCTGTTTTATGTTGCGACATGCTTACTAATAAAATAGAAATGGTTGATTTTCCCAAACTCGTCGACTATCGCGATAAATTGGATAAAACCATTGAGAAGCATCAGCCCAAATTAATTAAAGATTTAAGACAAATTATCGGAGAGTATGCTATTGATCCAAGCGCTATTAAAACATCTCCATAGGATCTACATCCAGCGACCAACGTATACGATGTTTCATGGAAATACGCTCAATATCGGGTACTAAATTTTTTAAACAAGCTTGCAATGTAGGGCGCAGCCTGGATTGCACTAACAACTGTGCTCGATAGCGGCCCGCACGACGCGGCATGGGTGCAGGAATAGGGCCTAACACTTGTAAATTTTTGCCGGTAGGATCCACCAAATTTTTAAGCTGCTGCAAAAACTCGGTCGCATGCTGCAGCTTATAAGCTTCTGCACGAAATAGTGCAAAATAAGCATAAGGCGGCAATGCTGCGTGCGCTCGCTCTTCTAACAAACTTACCGCAAATTTTTCATAACTTTCATTACACAAGCGATGCAGCAAAGGATGCTCTGGATGATGCGTTTGTATCATCACTTTACCGGCTTTTTCCATACGCCCTGCTCGTCCCGCTACTTGCATCAATAATTGGCCCATGCGCTCGATGGCACGAAAATCGCTGCTAAAAAAGCCGCCGTCTGCATCCACAATACCGACTAATGTCACGTTAGGAAAATGATGCCCTTTTGCTAACATTTGCGTGCCAATCAACATTCGATAATGACCTGATTGCACGCCATCTAATAAAGCTTCCATCGAACCTTTGCGTTGCGTACTGTCTCTATCCATACGTGCAATAGGAACATCAGGAAAATGTTTCTCTAATGCAAGCTCTAAGCGTTCAGTACCCATGCCTACTGGAACTAGTTCAGCACAACCACAGGTATCGCATGTTTTAGGTAAAAATTTTTGCGTATCACAATGATGACAATGCAATCGTTTCGTATGCTGATGATAGGTCATACGCATATCACAACGCTTACAATTAACCATCCAACCACAATTGTGACACAACAAAATCGGCGCGAATCCACGACGATTTAAAAATAACATCACTTGATTACCACTCTCAAGATGATGTTTTATCTCGCTCAATAATGTTTGAGATAATCCTTGTTCTAAAGGTTTATTACGAATATCGATAACCGAAAATTCAGGCATCATTGCATTGCCCGCACGCATAGGCAGCGATAAAGAATGAAACTTACCCTGCTCTGCTTTATGAAATGTTTCAAGTGCAGGTGTCGCAGAACCCAATATAATTGGTATATGATTAAAGTGCGCACGCATAATGGCAAGATCACGCGCATGGTATCTGAACATATCTTGTTGTTTGTATGAAATATCATGTTCCTCATCGACGATGATCAAACCTAAACTTTTGAAAGGTGAAAAAATCGCAGAACGCGTTCCAATCACGATTGCAGCAAAACCTGCTCGAATTTGACTCCATGCATTCAAACGCTGTTTTTCAGTCAATCCAGAATGCAAAGCAATAACAGGCACAGAAAAACGTTCGCGAAATCGTTGAATGGTTTGCGGCGTTAAACCAATTTCAGGAACCATCACTAAGACTTGCTTATTTTCTTGAATAACCCATTGTATGGTTTGCAAATAAACTTCCGTTTTGCCGCTGCCCGTCACGCCATTCAACAAAAAAACCTGAAATTGATGAATACTCGCCTGAATCGATGATATCGCAGATTGTTGGGCAGCATTAAGTGTCAAGGTATTCGCAGTAATATGATCTACCGGCACACTTTCAGGAATTTTTTTAAAAGGTTTACCTTTTCTTAATAAGACAGGTAATGCATGAATAAGAATTTCACCGGCAGGATAATGATAATAATCGGTAGCCCAAAGGCAAAGCTGCATGATGTCATCTTCAATCACGACCTCATTATCAAGCACCTCCATAATTGGCTTTAACTTTTCAAACGAAAATGAAGGATTGGCTGAAAAACCCATAAAAATCCCGATCAATTCCCTGCGCTGAAAAGGCACTCGTACACGCATGCCAGGCTTTAAATGCTGCCATTCACCCGACTCGGGAGGCAAATAATCAAAGTATTGCCGTAAAGGTACGGGCAGTGCAATTTGTAAGCTTATTTTATTTTCAGTTGTCATATCAATAATGCTTCAAAGTTAGTTCATGATGCTCGCTTTAATTGTTTTCGACTATCCCAATGCACACCAAAAATAACATTAAATTTTGTAGCAAGCGTAATTGGATATATCGTTTTATTTATTTTCTCAAGTTTTACGAAACCATATGCGGATAATGTCTTTAACGTTCTGGATAAATTACTTGATTGTCTGCCTGTCATTTCAGCTAATTCTCGTATAGAAGCAGGTTTTTTATCAAAAATTGTTTGTAAAAGTATTTGATTTTCATCGCTTAATACTTCCGCAAGCGATCGAATAGACGTAAACCAAACTTTTGGTTCATCCGGTTTAGGCTTATAGTCACCACGCGCAATAGCAAGGGTTCTATCACGAATCTCCTTTTGTGACATAATACCAATTTTTACCGTTTTCATATTCATTGATCCTCTTCAAGTTTAGTTAGCATCTTATCAACCTCTAGCCAAAAATCTTTAATCAATTGATGAGCATCTACAAATTCATATAGAATTCCTTCATCGTTTGAATGCCGATGACGATGGTCATATGTTTTTATGCTTTGGTGTTTACTTTTATTTTTTATTTTAATTCCATGAGCATTATCAAAACCCATGATACGCTCACCATGTCGATTATGCAGGGTCAAGCTATATCGTAGGCCATGTGGTATATTAACTGTTTTAGAAACCTGCCGAACCTCAAACTTCACCCAACATCCATGCACTTGTTCAATAATAAAGCCATCTAAATCGAGCAATGCTTCAAGATCTTTTTTATCAGTCATTATAGTTATCACCTGTTGATAACTATAATTGTATCAAAAAAAATATAAATATCAACACATAGCCATAATATTTTTATACAATAGCAAAACAATCACAAGATATAGGGTTACTACCATGGATTTATCAAATAATTTATTAAAGCAATTTGCCCACATTATCACCGAAATTCCTTTTAATCGTACAATTGGCTTGAAGCTAAGCGAAATTGAAAGCGACCATATCACCATGCACTTTGCAAATAATACCGCATTGATTGGCAACTATTTGCACGGCATTTTACATGGAGGCGTCATCTCAAGCGTCTTAGACATGGCAGGAGGGGCCGCTGTCATGGCCGCCATTGTTATGAAACATCCCGATCATAGCGAAGAACAATTAGCAACCATGCTTGGCAAATCCAGTACCATCAATCTTCACATAGACTTTTTACGACCTGGCAGAGGTGAACATTTTTCTGCGAAAGCTTATGTATTACGTAGCGGTAGCAAAATCAGTGTAACACGCATGGAATTAATCAACGACCAATCCGTATTGATTGCAACTGGCGCAGGGACTTACTTGATTGGCTAAATTCACATCACGGATGACAATGACTAACTTGAGCGCCTAAGCTCAATGGCGTAAGATGCTGTTTTTTTAAATAAGATAATAAGGATAACGCATGCATAAAGTACTCGTCGTAGGCGCGGGCAAAATTGGCTCGCTGATTTCTGTTTTACTTGCTAACTCTAAGGATTATGATGTTCATCTAGCTGACATTAATATTGATGCTCCCCATATACAACGCTTAAAAGCTAATACTGCAAATCTAAACCTAGTAAAATTAGATGCGCAAAATTCAAAGGCGATGGCAGAGTTTTTACAAAAAAATCCCATGCAATCGATTATTTCCAGTTTGCCTTATTACTGTAATATTGCAGTTGCGCATACTGCAAAAGATTTTAATCTCAATTATTTTGATTTAACGGAAGATACGCATACAGCAAGCACTGTTACCGAATTGTCTCAACAGGTAACCTCTGCTTTTGTTCCTCAATGCGGTTTAGCACCGGGATTTATCAGTGTTGCTGCCAATGAATTAATGACGCGTTTTTCCGCGTTAGATACGGTAAAAATGCGGGTAGGTGCACTGCCTATTAATATTAGCAATGCATTGCAATATACCCTTACCTGGTCTACCGATGGTTTGATCAATGAATATGGGAATATTTGCAACGGCATTGATAACGGTCAAGAAGTGAGTTTATTGCCATTGGATGATTTAGAAGAAATTAAAATTGATGGCCTTACTTATGAAGCATTCAATACTTCTGGCGGCATAGGAAGTTTGGCTGATAGTTATAAAGGCCGTATTAAAAATTTAACTTATAAAACCATTCGTTACCCAGGACATTGCACCAAAATGCGTTTTTTAATGAATGATCTTAAACTTAATTACGATAGAGATACGTTAAAACGCATACTTGAAAATACCATTCCTAAAACTGGTCAAGATGTGGTTTTGGTTTATGTATCTGTCACAGGACAACAAGAAGGGCTTTATTCGGAAGAGAATTATGTTAAAAAATTCTATCCAAAAATTATCAATGGACAAAATTGGTCTGCCATTCAGCTAACTACTGCGACTGAGTTATGCACTGTGGTTGATCTTGTGGTAAGCCAACCTGGCAAATATAAAGGTTTAGTGAAGCAAGAACAATTTTCACTGGAAGACATTACCAGCAATCGATTTGGCCAATATTACGCATAAACAAGGAAAATCATGGATATATTAAACGCATTAAAATTAGATAAAAAAAACTTTGGCGCAAGCACTGATAAACATTGGTGGTCCGATACGCAAAATAAAGGTGAAATCGTTTCCTACAACCCTGCAACGGGCGATGTCATCGGATCAGTTTATCGCTGCACTGAATCAGATTATGAAAAAGTGATTGTGGCTTCCGAAAAAGCCTTTTTAACCTGGCGGAATGTCCCAGCACCTAAACGTGGAGAAGTCATACGATTATTGGGTGATGCTTTACGAAAAAATAAAGACATGTTAGGAAACTTAGTTTCTCTGGAAATGGGTAAATCTAAACAAGAAGGCTATGGCGAAGTTCAGGAAATGATTGATATGGCTGATCTTGCCGTCGGTCAAGCACGCATGTTGTATGGTAAAACCATGCATTCGGAACGACCTGAACATCGTATGTATGAACAATGGCATCCACTGGGTGTAGTGGGTGTCATTACAGCTTTTAATTTTCCGGTGGCTGTTTGGGCATGGAATGCTTTTGTGGCTGCCATCGCTGGCAATACCGTAATATGGAAACCCTCTCCTAAAACTCCATTATGTGCAGTAGCAGTGCAGCGTATTTGTAATGAAGTGATGGAATCCCAAGGTTTTCCGGGAGTTTTTTCAACGTTTATTTCTGATGATAATAATCTTGTGAAGCATTTTGTAAATGATAAACGTGTTCCATTGATTTCATTTACCGGATCAACTGAAGTTGGACGATTAGTTAATGAAATGGTTGCTAAACGCTTAGGACGGTCTTTATTAGAATTAAGCGGCAACAATGCCATTATTGTGGATGAATCGGCTAATTTAAAACTTGCTGTTCCTGCGATTACTTTCGGTGCTGTAGGCACTGCGGGTCAACGCTGCACCACTACCAGACGTTTAATCGTGCATGAGAATATTTATGATAAGCTTATTCCTGCACTGCAAGATGCTTACAAAAAAGTGACTATCGGTGATCCTCTGGATGAAAAAAACTTAATGGGCCCGCTTATCGATCAAGGTGCCGTTGACAGTTTTTTAAAAACCATAGAAAAAATTAATAAAGCAGGCGGCAAAATTTTATTTGGCGGTAAAGCACTGCAACGACCAGGTTTTTATGTTGAACCTACCTTAGTGGAAGCGAAAAATGATTGGGATGTTGTGCAGCAAGAAACATTTGCGCCTATTTTGTATGTGATGAAGTATAAAACCTTAGAAGAAGCAATCGCCATGCAAAATCATTCTGCGCATGGATTATCTTCATCGATATTCACGACGAATATACAAATTGCCGAACAATTTTTATCTGCCAAAGGAAGTGATTGTGGTATTGCCAATGTAAACATTGGTACATCCGGCGCTGAGATTGGCGGTGCTTTTGGCGGTGAAAAAGACACTGGCGGCGGCCGTGAAGCAGGTTCTGATTCATGGAAAGCTTACATGCGCAGACAAACCAATACGATTAACTGGGGCAAAGCGTTGCCATTGGCGCAGGGGATAAAATTTGAGATTGGTTAAACTATCCCACTCCATAAATAAGGAAATGTTATGCATAAAGAACCATTACTAGATGCGATTTTGAATAATGATGAGAAAGGTCTTAAATTACTCATCGCTGAAGGCGTTAATGTTAATGAAACCAGCCTGTATGGCACCACGGCACTTAGCCTTGCTGCACATTATGGACGCATAGACTGTTTGAATACTTTGCTTGCTGCTAAGGCAGATCCCAATATTGATGATCATGAGGGAAGAACAGCGCTGATCTCTGCTGCAACTAATAATAAGATATTAAGTATAAATATCCTGATTGCGGCAAAAGCGAATATTAACCCTGTTGATGCATATGGAAAAACGGCACTTAGCTTGGCTGCATATCATGGATAT
This sequence comes from uncultured Coxiellaceae bacterium, assembly GCA_964453575.1. Lineage (GTDB taxonomy): Bacteria > Pseudomonadota > Gammaproteobacteria > DSM-16500 > DSM-16500 > JABDBK01. The sequence goes on from CAYVRW010000097.1 coordinate 7,701, forward strand.
GCAGACTGCTTAAATGCTTTGATTTCAGCAGGCGCAAACCCCAATATTGCTGACTCTAAAGGACTTACACCTCTACACCATACTGCAATCAGCGGAGGCAAAGGGGCAGATTGCGTCAGTGCACTCATTGCAGCACGCGCTAATGTAAACCTTAAAGACCATAAGAACCAGACAGCGCTTGAATACTCATGTCATCACTATTACATCGAAGCTGGAGATTACCGCAAGGAGATGGCGCTACTTATAGCCGGTGCATCTCCTGGTTATAGTGACAGCCTATACGGTGCTAAGTATTTATTGAAGTGTATTAAATCTTGTGACATACGTGATAGACAAGTGCGACTGGCCCTTACTGCACTGTGTGAACAACAAAAAGCATTAACGAAAAAAAATTTAGAATTTGATTTAACTGACCAAGAAATTAAAGAAACTGAAACCTATGTAAAAAAGCTTCAACAAGCAGAGGAAGTGCATAAACAAAATGTATTTAATGCCATCGATGAAGGCACAGCTAGCGTACGCCAACTTCCTACGGTGTTAATTGATCTTATTGCGAAAAAAGATTTATCTTGTGAAACACCGCTTAAAGATGATCGAGTTGTTTTTAAAGAGGCAAAAGATCTTGATGCATTATTAACTTATGAAAAATCATTTTTTGCAAATACTGCTAAAAGATCGTTCGATCAGGACAATCAAATGGATGAGAAGTCGAACAAGTTGAAGCATTAGAAGAATGTAGGGTGGGCAAAGGAGCGCTGCGACGTGCCCACCATGGTGAGACACCACTGGTGGGCAC
>CAYVRW010000098.1:0-8313 GCA_964453575.1 uncultured Coxiellaceae bacterium
ACATCCTGCTCCCAAAGCAGGCGCGCTACCAGACTGCGCTATACCCCGAATCCTGCCACATAAATAGTATTATGCAACGGCCTGGGATAATACTAGCCACAGGCACAACAGTCAATTCGAAAAATGCATTTTATGCATACTTCTTAAACTTCGTGATTATACAGAGAAATATTGTATAATCTAGACCCAATACGCACCCCTTAGGAAACGATTCATGGTCGCTCAAATTATTGATGGAAAAGCATTGGCAACAAAAATTAAAGCTGAGATAGCAGCAGAAGTCTCTGCCAGAAAAAAACAGGGATTTGCTCAACCTTGCCTTGCGGTTATCCTCGTTGGCGATAATCCAGCCTCACATATTTATGTACGCAATAAACGTCAAGCTTGTGAAGAAGCAGGCATTAAATCGATTTATCATCCATTACCCAGCACTGTCTCTGAAAATGATTTAAAGGAGTTAATCCAACAACTGAATAATGACCCGGCTGTAAATGGCATACTTTTACAACTTCCGCTACCAGAGCATATTAATAGCGATATGTTGTTGGAATTAATCGACCCTCACAAAGATGTTGACGGCTTTCATCCTTATAATTTAGGCAGACTTGCGCAACGCAGGCCCGCATTACGGCCATGCACCCCTTATGGCATTATGATGTTATTAGACAGCATTAAAGAAACCTATAAAAACCGTCATGCTGTCATCGTAGGCGCCTCTAATATTGTAGGACGCCCCATGGCACTCGAATTATTATTAGCTGGTAGCACTATTACGCTATGTCATCGATTTACCCAAGACCTTAGTCATTTTGTAAAACAAGCTGATATTCTTGTCGCTGCTGCAGGCGTTCCTGCACTCATTAAAGGAGACTGGATAAAACCAGGTGCAACAGTAATTGATGTTGGCATCAATCGCTTAGCAGACGGCTCAATTATAGGTGATGTGGAATTTGCGGAAGCTTCAACAAAAGCTGCCTGGATTACCCCTGTTCCTGGTGGAGTAGGCCCTATGACAACAGCAACTTTGCTGAAAAATACGTTAACTGCGGCAACCGGTGAAGTTTAGGTATTCCTTAACATCTTTAATACAAAGACGTATTGCTCCTCTCCTCTCTCCTGAGTATACTCAATGCTATAAAGTTGAAAGGAGGTCAACTGTGCAACAGAATGCAAAGGAACTTGCTGTTCAAGTCAATAACACCCTAAATGATTTAGGTGTCCCAACTAACAACCGAGAAAGAGCCAGTATACTAAGCAAAATGCTCGATATCACCAAGCAACAAGCATGGGGTTTGTTAGAAGGAAATATCTTTCTTGATAATATTCTTTTAAAAAAAATAGCATCTGAGCTTGATATTGATTATACGGTGTTATAGATGGATCCCGCGGATGATCCCGGATCAAGTCCGGGAGCGGGACGACGATTAATCAGCCGCGGGATGGCGATTAATCAATTGCATATTTGCTATAATAATTTTTCGATAACTGCTTAGCCGCTTCAATATCAGCAGGATTCATTGATTTTGCTAAATCATCTCTTAATTTCGCCGCAGCATCGCGAACTTGGGTATTACTGCTCGTTGAAGCCAAATTTAACCAGGCATAAGCTAATTTAGGATCTTTCGGTATGCCCTGCCCTTGCGCATACATAATGCCAAGTAGAAGCTGTGCGTTATCCATCCCATGCTCTGACGCTTTTAAATACCAATAAGCAGCTTGTTGTGCATCACTAGGAACGCCTATGCCTTTTTGATAAAACAAACCAGCCATATATTCTGCATTACGTAAACTTTGCTTAGCTGCAAGCAAATACCAACCCAAAGCTCGCCTATCATCTTTGGGGACACCGAAACCGTTATGATATAAATAACCTAAGGCAAACTGCGCCTCTGGAAGATTGGCTTCAGCAGCTTTCGTATACCATTCAATACTTGCAGGAAGACTTTTCGGCACACCGATTCCATTAAAAGTCAAATAACCCATAAAATACTGCGCTCGCGGCAAGCCTTGATTTGCAGCTTTGGTTATCCAATCAATTGCGAAAGCTAAATTCGGCGGTGTCCCTATACCATTGTAGTAAGCAATACCTAAGTTATATTGCGCAACATCAAGACCTTTTTGTGCTGCTTGGGTATACCAATAAAAGGCCTGGGTTTTATCAGTACCCGTACCTTTTCCCAAGCTATACATAACGCCTAGCATAAACTGGGCTTTTACAAAACCTTGTTGTGCGGCTAAATTAAACCAATTATAAGCTTGAGTATAATCTTTAGGACCACCGTCACCCAAATAATACATTAAACCCAAATTATATTGGGCTTGAACAAAACCTTGGGTTGCAGCCTTCGTATAAAAATCTCGAGCTACACTGAGATCTTTGACGGTACCTAAACCCTTTGCACTTAAATAACCCATCATGTATTGGGCTTGTGGATAATCACGCTGTGCGGCCTCTGTGAATAATTGTATGGCTTGAGTTAAACCCTGAGAGACCCCAAGACCATAGTAATACATCAAACCAAGGGCATACTGTGCATCTACTAAGCCTTGCGCATTTGCTTTCATAAACCAGGCAACAGCAAGCAAATTATCAACAGGCGTGCCCAAACCATTTTGATGAAAATACCCCAGCATGAATTGAGCTATAGGATTTCCTTGATCTGCGAAATGCTTATAAATATCCAAGGCTTTTTGATAGTCCTTATTTTGATAAGCCACATAAGCTTCAGGTAATCGATTTGCTGCTGATTTTGCTTGGAAATACTGAATGGCTGCACTAGGCTGATCCGCTGCATAAGAAAAACTGGTAATACCTAATAAAATAAGCAGACAAGAAAGCTTAATCCGTTTTTTCATGATTCATTTCCTTATAAAAGTTTAACCCTTTTCTGCTTCCGCTAATGTTTCTATGATGGCATCAATTACAGTATCCAATTGCTCTTTTGTAATAAGAAGAGGCGGTGCAAGCCTTATCACAGTTTTATGAGTTTCTTTACTAAGCACACCTTTTTTCATCAAACGTAAACATAAGTCCCTTGCAGAATGATAACGTGGATTGATGCTCACGCCAACCAACAATCCTTTGCCGCGAACTTCATCAATCAAGGGGGATTTAATCTTCTTAAGCCGTTCTAATAGATAATCGCCCTGCGTAGCTGCGTTTTCTATCAAACCTTCCTGCAATAAAACATCTATCGCAGCCATTCCCACCGCAGCTGCCAGCGGATTACCGCCAAAAGTACTGCCATGGTCGCCAGGAGTTATCACATCCATCACTTCTTTACGCGTTAAAAAAACTGAGACTGGTAACAAACCACCGCCTAGTGCCTTACCTAATAACACACCATCAGGTTTAATACCTTCATGATCTGAAGCAAGAAACTTTCCGGTACGTCCCATTCCCGTTTGAATTTCATCACAAATGAAAAGCACATTATGCTTTTTACATATCTCAGCACATTTTTTTAAATACCCTTTGGGAGGAACAATAATCCCGCTTTCACCTTGAATAGGCTCAACTAAAAAAGCCGCTGTATTAGGAGTGATGGCTTTCTCTAAGGCATCCGCATCACCATAAGGTATTTGCACAAATCCCGAAGGAAAAGGCCCAAAACCTGCTCTATATTGAGGTTCTGTGGACATGCCTACAATAGCGATGGTACGCCCATGAAAATTCCCCTCACAAACGATAATTTCCGCTCTATCTGGTGGGACATTTTTTACGTTATATGACCACTTACGAGCGGCTTTCAAGGCTGTTTCGACTGCTTCCGCACCTGAGTTCATGGGTAAGGCTTTTTCCATGCCTGTGACTTCACAAACACGCTTTAAAAAAGGACCCAATTTATTGGTATGAAAGGCCCGAGAAACCATGGTTAAGGTATGGACTTGGTCATTTAAAGCCTTAAGCATCCCCGGGTGGCAATGTCCGTGGCTGACCGCTGAATAAGCGCTCATCATATCTATATATCGATTGCCTTCGATGTCCCACACATAAACACCCTCACCTCGGGTCAAAATAACAGGTAAAGGCGCGTAATTCTTAGCGCCATAGCGCTCTTCAAGCTCAATAATGGGATGCATAACTGTACCTTTAAATGGAATAAACGAATGCTCTTATTTTGCAACATAAATGGCAGAAGATCAAAGAGGGCATTTTCTCAGAGTTTTCTGACGAAACCCTTGTCCCTAAAATATGGGTGACCCCTGTTCCGCTTTAGGCTTTCCTACCAATTTATAGGATCTGCACACCGCGTTCCAAGCAAGTCTCCCTAGAATGCTTACTCATCGATTTCCGATATAACTCTTTCGAAAATACCCAATTCCAGTATAGATAATACGCAATATTTTGCAACTAAAGTATTATATTAAAAGAGTGATCTACATGATTGTATTAATATTATATTTTTTGTCTTATAATGATGCTCTTATGAAACGAGCCAAACAGAAAATTTATCCTGAAATCACTTTGGATATCAATAAGTTAAGCCATGATGGTAGAGGCATTGCCGCCATTGATGGTAAAACTACGTTTGTTCATGGCGCGCTTCCTTCCGAAAAAGCCCTATGCAAAGTCACCTATCAACACCGGCGTTATAATGAAGCTAAAACCCTGGAAGTCATAACCCCTTCCATTCATCGTACAGCGCCTGCTTGTGACCATTTTGGTGTATGCGGCGGCTGCAGCCTGCAGCATGTTGCTATGGACCATCAATTAGCCTTTAAACAAGAGGTTTTGTTAGAACAACTCTTACACTTTGGCAAGGTAAGTCCTACTGAATTACTACCGCCTCTTTCTGGTAATAAATCATTAGGTTATCGAGGCAAAGCCAGATTAGGCGTACGTTATGTCATTAAAAAAGGTAAATTGCTGGTAGGTTTTAGGGAAAAACACAGTAATTTATTAGCTGATATTCATCAGTGCCCGATTTTAAATACTAGCCCTAACCTGGTTAATGCATTAAATCAATTAATCACTGGTTTATCGCAATACGAGCATATTCCGCAGGTAGAACTTGCGGTAGGCGAGAAAGCGACTGCATTAATATTTAGACATTTGACACCACTGCCTTGCGATGATTATGAGAAATTACGTCAATTTGGCGAGACCCATCAGCTCAGTATTTATTTACAACCCAATCCTCCTGAACTTACTTATAAATTATATCCGCAAGATGGCAATGATTATTTAAGCTATTCATTAGCTGAATATAATATTGAAATGTTATTTCATCCGCTTATGTTTACTCAAGTCAATAGTGAAATGAATCCTATGATGATTAAGCAAGCGCTGCAATTACTCGATCTGCAATCACAGGATCAGGTTCTTGATTTATTTTGCGGACTTGGCAACTTTACTTTACCTATTGCCCGTTATGCAAAATACGTTGTTGGCATAGAAGGCAGCGATGCCATGGTTGCCATCGCAAAGCAAAATGCTTCTCATAATAGCATTAATAATACGGATTTTTTTGCCGCTAATTTAATGAAACCTGATGAAAACGATGCTTGGCTTACTCGAACATATAACAAAATTCTGCTTGATCCGCCTCGTACTGGGGCGAAAGAAATCATTCCCTATTTTACTCGACTCAATACACAAAAAATTCTGTATGTCTCCTGTAACCCAGCTACTTTAGCACGTGACGCCCATGAGTTAGTCCATGCACAAGGCTATACACTTAAAAAAGCGGGAATAATCAATATGTTTCCTCATACCAGCCATATTGAGGCCATGGCACTTTTTGAAAAATAAAGTGCTAAAATAAAGGTATCTAAGAGAGAGAATAAAGCCATGGTTGCCATTAAAAACAGTTTGCCGCGACTAGACGATGGAACCATCGATTTATCCATTTGGCTAAACAATGCTAAGTCTTTATATCAGTTAGAAAATATTGACCTTATCAAAAAATCCGTTGAATTAGCCCATCATTCTAGCTTAGGCCTAACGACTTTTTATGGAGAACCTTGCATTGAACAAGGTTTAAATATGGCAGAAATTCTCTTGGAATTACAGCTTGATCAAGCCTCCATTGCAGCTGCCATCATGATGAGTACCGTAGAACATACCGATATGTCAGATGAGGTCATCGAACAAAGCCTTAATCCTGATGTTTTACAATTAATTCATGCGGTCAATCAATTAAACATTACCCATACCTTGCACAAAAACCGCAATGAAACGCAAATCGATAGACTGCGCAAAACTATTCTTGCTATGGTTTCAGACATTCGCGTAGTGCCCATTAAACTTGCTGAAAAAACCTGTATTCTACGAGGCATTAAAAATATCAATCCTGTTGAACGTAATCGTATTGCTCAAGAAATATTAGATATTTATGCTCCTCTTGCTAACCGTCTTGGTATAGGTCAATTAAAATGGGAATTAGAAGATATTTCATTTCACTATACCAACACCGAAAAATATAAAACTATAGCAAACTATTTAGCTGAAAGACGCATTGACAGACAAGAACGCATTCAAAACATTATTTCCAGTATTCATCAACAACTTGCTGAAGCTAAAATAGAATCTAGCATTTCAGGTCGAGCTAAACATATTTACAGCATTTATTTAAAAATGCAAAAAAAAGGCGTTGATTATAAAGAAATTTATGATACCAGCGCCATTCGCATATTAGTTCCAACCGTGGCTGATTGTTATAATACGTTAAGCATAGTGCATCATATCTGGGAACATATACCTGAAGAGTTTGATGATTATATTGCAAACCCAAAACCTAATGGCTATCGTTCCATTCATACCGCAGTCATAGGCCCTGATGAAAAAAATCTGGAAATACAAATTCGTACCCATGATATGCATAATGAGGCTGAGCATGGCATAGCAGCGCATTGGTTATATAAAGAAGATTACATTAAAAAAACCGGCTATGAAGCAAAAATTACTTTTTTACGGCAATTGTTATCATGGCAAAAAGATATTACTAAACAACCAGAAATATCACTAAATAACATAGTTGATGACAGGGTTTATGTTTTTACTCCTGCTGGGGATATTATTGACTTAATCAATGGAGCAACACCGCTTGATTTTGCTTATCATATTCATAGTGATCTTGGCCATCGCTGCCGCGGCGCAAAAATTAATGGGCATATCGTACCTTTAACCCATGCGTTAAGTACCGGTGATAAAATTGAAATTACCACCGTACAACAAGGTACACCAAGTCGTGATTGGTTAAACAAAGAAGCAGGTTATCTTAAAACCTCAAGAGCAAGGGCTAAAGTCGCGCAATGGTTTAGACAACAAGATGTGACTCAATACGTAGAAACCGGCAAAAATATAATGGAACGTGAATTTGCTCGCGCTGGATTACAACATGTTGATATGCAAAAAATAGCTGCGCGATTTAATTTTAAAAATCCAGAATCACTTTACTCTACGTTAGGTCATGGCAGTATTAGGCCGGCGCAAATTGTATCAGCCGCTTTAGCTGAACGGGATGGTGCTGCTAACAAATCTGCTGCCTCATTTAAACACATACGCGTTGCAACGGAAAATAAATCCAGCTTTGAAGTATCGGGAATAAATGATTTACTCACACGCATAGCTAAATGCTGCAAACCTATTCCTGGCGATAACATCGTAGGTTATATTACGCAAGGACGAGGCGTATCTATTCATCGCAATGATTGCCATAATGTGAATGATTTAACAGAAGACCATCATAATCGTCTTATTACAGTAAATTGGGACAATAAACATATCAAATCATTTTATGTCGATATTCAAATTCGCGCCGATGGCGAACCGCAAGCTTTAAAGGAAATTACCACTCTTTTAGCCAATGAGAAAATTAATATTATTAACATGAATTCTAGCGCCTATAAAAATAATGCGTTATTATTTATTACTATGACGATTGAAATAAATAGCCAGGATCAATTAAGTCAATTACTTACGGATCTTAAAAAATTGCCGCATATTACTGATGCAACTAGGATACATCATCATGGATAGTCCCATTCTTGACTGGCCGCTCAGCATTAAACTCGCGGGTAATAATGCTCAGTACGCACGTGAATTTCTGCAGTTATTAGCGAAAGATTTATCTATTCAATTAGAAACCATACGAAATTATGTTAGTAATAATGAATTCCATCAAATAAAAAGTGAATTACATAAATTATTAGGCGCCTTAAGTTATAGCGGCGCATTGCGTTTAAGAAATGCAACACGGGTTTTTTACGATGGGTTGCCTAATAATGTTTCCTCTGGATTTGTGGAATTTGAAAATGAAGCATTATTGTTTATTGCAGAAATCAAACAGTGAGATTGTAGGGTGGGCA
>CAYVRW010000099.1:0-8272 GCA_964453575.1 uncultured Coxiellaceae bacterium
CCGTGCTCATCACCCCCTCGCGCCCCCCCCCCCCCACATTGTCCCCAATTTTTGCCCCGCACTCGTCGCAGCGCTCCTTTGCCCACCCTACAACTAAAAAAACAAAATATCATATAAGGAGATAAAAAATGCTAAAAAAAATTCTGGAAACACCAGCCTCATATGATGAACCTACCTTATTATTAATTAGAGCCGTTGCAGAAAATAATTATTCTAATGCATTACATGCCATAAAAAATAATGCGGATATCAATATTCCCGTCACGTATATAGATTCTGGATATTCTTTATTACAAATAGCCGTTCGTAGTTTCAACTATCAACTCGCCAAACTGTTGCTTGAAAACGGCGCTGATCCAAATATATTAAGTTGTAGAGATGAATCAACATTAGAAGTATTGATGAAATCGATTATACATGAGGACCATGATAAAGCAGATGCAGCAAAGCATATGCTGGATTTGCTTCTATGTTATGGATTAAATCCCAATCCAGCTTGGACGAATGGATTTCTAGGCATGATCGATAATTTAGCAATAAATTCAGAGGAATTTAAATCAGATTATCGCAAGTCATTAAAAAAATATCTAAAAAATCACCAAGAAAACTCTACTCTTATTGAACTAGGCATTATAGAAGAAGGACTTCCTTTAGATATGGCTAAAGATTTGTTAAATTTTTTAACTAAGTTTGCGAAAAGGGATCAGGAAAATTTTAAATTTAAATTGGATTATTATACTACCTACCAAGCATTAATAGAAAACACCCTCAAAGCTGCAAATGAAATCAAAGAAGAAAAATCTAATTACTCCACTTCCTATCGAAACGAAGTCGATACTGCCTTAACGTGCAGATGGCCTGGAGTTTTAATCGATATGGTTTGTCAATACACACGCGATGAGATACCCAAAAATGTCGCTGAAAAAAGACTTGTGGAAAAGAGAACGTTAAGCTTTTGGCAGCCTGATTCGTCGCCGCCACCCATCATAGAGGAAGAAGAAAAGAGCATAAGACAACGTGTAAATGCTGCGGTTCGTGAAGAGTATATGTTGAGAAAAAATAAATAACTTCCAACCTAAAATTTTATATGGAGATATAAGAATGAATACAAGAAAACCCGAAACAAACCCAGACCTTCCTTTAGATGCACCCACGGAATCATTAATTAACGCAATTATAAATAATGATTATCAAAGCGCATTAGAAGCCATAGAAAACAAAGCGGATGTGAATGTAGCACCCACAATAAAAAATGATTTCACTCTCCTTCAAAGAGCTACTCATGCATTAAACTATAAGCTTATTAAATTGTTACTTGAAAACGACGCTAATCCCAATATATTAAATTCTAAAAATATTTCGCTATTAGAAATACTTCTGATGCCTCAATCAACTGATAAAAAATTAATAGAACAAATATTAGATTTACTTTTATGCTATGGATTAAATACTGATGTTAAATTCTCAGAAGTGTCTATACTTTTTCACGATGCTTTAAGAGATGGCTTACCTGGACTGCTAGAAGCCTATGAAACAATGCTTATGGATGCCATTCGTGATGATCAAGTAGCTCTTACGCTTGTTGATATGGGTATTGAAGATAAAGAAATATCTCCACGCAACAGAACCGATACGTTGAATGAGCTATCCCTCACATCAAGAGAAAAAAAAGCTGCTGTTGAATTCGCAAAATCCATGCTGGATTTTGCTGTAACGTTGCAACATTTGCATGAAAACATTTCTATTGCAGTGAAAGAAATTCGAGAAGAAAAGATTCATTATGATAAATCATCTCGAAAGGAAATTGATACTGCTCTTCATAAGTTACCATCCGTTTTAGTTGATATCGTTTCTCAATATACTCTTGATGTTCCCAAAGACATCTCTGAAAAAAGGCTTGCGCAAAATAGAACGTTGTCTTTTTGGCAGCAAAAGGAGCTTCCTTTAACAAAGGAAGGAGAAGACAAAATACGCATGGTACGAGAACGAGTTAGTTATGAAATCAGACTACCTTATTTTTTTGAAAGAACTTATGGAAGAAGTATAGGGAGTAATAGTATAAACTTAATATGTGATTATGTAACAGGGCCTAAGATTTAAACCACTTTGTCACCCCGCAAACCCCGCACAAATTTTTGTTTAGAATAGCTAGCAAAAATTTGTGCGGGGTGATCATATTATCAAGGCTTATTAACTTCTTGCAAATAACTCGAGTTCGGAAAATTATACTGCAACACAGCCATTGCCTCTTGTTCATTAGCTTTTAATTGCAGTGCTCTATAGGATTTAACCATAATGACTAAAGCATCTGGCACGGCTGGTGCGCCTTGATAATGTCTCACAACAGTACTCGCCCTATTCGAAGCAGCCACATAAGCGCTACGATCGTAATAATATTGTGCGACTTGTAATTCATGGTTAGCCATCACGTTTCGTAAATAAATCATATATTGACGCGCAGCAGGAGCATATCGACTGTCTGGGAAGCGTTCGACCAATTCTGCGAAGTCATCATAAGATTTTTTAATTTGATTTAAATCACGTTTTGCCAAGTCGATTGCAAAAATACGTTCAAAGACTCCCATATTTTGATAATAATTCGATAAACCACGCATGTAATAGGCATAATCAACATATGGGTTAGTAGGATGGGCATGGATAAATCGATCTGCGGATGCTTCGGCCAATGCAAAATCATCAGTCATATAATAAGCATAAATAATTTGTAATTGAGCAATTTCATTATTGTGTCCTAAGGGATATTGCACATCCAAAGCTTCAAAACGCTTAATCGCATCACGATAGCTATGCTCGCGCATCGCTTTTTCGCCTTTTTGAAAGATTTGTTCGCCCGTTTCACCTTTGAAAGCATCGGCTGGATCTGAAGTGCTTGCGCAACCCGTTGTCAACGTTAAAAGCGCAGCTAAGACACCTAACCCAAGATATTTCAAGCTCATTTTCATTATTCCTTCAGAATCCTACGAATGGCGTGCATTGTAAACGAATTTTTGTCATCATTCACGCTATAAGTTACGTAAAACTGGAAACCTATAGGCAATGACAAAAAAAATTCAACAAACACTCACCATACCGGATGATTTAGGCGGCATGCGTCTGGATCAAGCGCTCAGTAAGCTTTTAACTGAACATTCTCGAACACAGGTACAAGAATGGATAAAAAAACAAGAAATTACCGTTGATGACAAACCAGCAAAAGCCCGCGATATTGTCTTAGGTGGTGAAAAGATAAACATTTCTGCTGCGATGAAATCATATCCAGAATGGGAAGCTCAAGCAATAGCTTTAGATATTATCTATGAAGATGATTCATTGCTAGTCATTAACAAGCCAGCAGGCATGGTGGTTCATCCTGGAGCAGGCAATGTAAGCCATACTTTGTTAAATGCTCTGCTGCATCATGCACCAGAACTGCAAGAACTTCCTCGAGCCGGCATTGTCCATCGTTTGGATAAAAATACCTCAGGACTGCTAGTGATCGCCAAAACATCACTTGCGCTCAAAAAATTAACTGATCAACTTAAAAAACACACCGTATCCCGCATCTATCAAGCCATTGTTGCTGGTGTGCTAACAGGCGGCGGTACCATAGATCAACCCATAGGCAGACACCCTATCCAACGCAAACGCATGGCTGTTATCGAAACAGGCAAATCTGCTGTCACCCATTATCGTATCATTGAAAAATACCGAGCTTACACACGTGTTAAAGTCCAACTTGAAACAGGCCGAACCCATCAAATTCGTGTACATTTTGCCCACATTCATCATGCCTTATTGGGCGATCAAACCTATGGCGGCCGGCTGCAATTGCCCAAAGGCGCATCTCCTGAATTAATTCAAACTTTGCGTACGTTTAAACGTCAGGCATTACACGCCAGTGAACTTGAGCTCATACATCCAAAAACCGGACAAATCATGAAGTGGAATGCACCCCTACCAACTGATATGATAGAGCTTATTCATTCGCTCAAACTTGACTTAAATGGATACAATTTATGACATCTTCTACAATGATCAGTAAACCCTACAATTTTACCATTGCCGGCATCTTAAAAGAGGCATGGGCCCGCACTTACGATGCAAAACGCATCATGTGGTCAAGCATGATGATCTATATCATTGTATCTGTTTTAATATTGATGGTGGGATATATAGGAATGTCTTTTTGGTTCTTTGGCAATTTTACTGCCGATATCATAAAATACTCGCCCGAAACAGATCCCTATAAATCTGGGCTTGAATGGATTCGATGGTTGATTTTATTTCCTATACATACCGGTATTTTATTTCTAGCGGTAAGAAAGTCCGCGGAATTGCCTATACACGTAAAACAAGTTTTTGAACCTTATAAACTTTATTTACCATTGTTGGTCATTGGCTTGTTACTTTTTTGTTTAATTTCGCTTTCAAAAACATTAGTGCAATTAAGCTATGATTACATACCAAGCTTTATTACACTTTTTACTATTATTGATATATTTTTAACTTTATTTTTTTCTATTTGGCTTACGCTTGCATCCTTACTTATCGTCGAAAAGCATGTGAATATATTTACTGCACTTAAAACTTCTATTTTAAGCTTTAAACAACATTGGCTTAAAATTATGTTAATTATGCTTTTTATTGTTATACCTTATTTTATTATTGCTAATGTATTGTTGTTTACACCTACTTTTATGGTGTTAGGGGCTACGCAATTATTTTGGATTGTATGGGGAATATTGGTAAGTTTGCTGGTGTTTTCATCTGTTTGGGTTATTCCAATGTTTCTTAATATTGGCGGAGTGCTTTATCGGTTGATGTTTGGGGTGGGGAAATAAATTTATTACCACCTTGGAGAATTATATAAACCACTCAATTGTTTTTTCAATTCTTTGTTAGCTTCTTCATTCGGAACAAATAGTTTCCTAATAAAAGAAGGTTCCGCTGCTTTTTCTACCTTTTTCAATGTTCCTCTTGGCAATAACTTAGGTATATGCTGCATTTTCCTAAGATCTTCCTTCACATCCATTTCAATATCTGCCATAGATCGAGGATTTGATTGATAATTATTTTTCTCTAATTTAATTTTCATAGGATCATCTTCCGATAATGAAAAAGATTTCCTAAAAAAATTCCGCAAGCCTTGTGTATATTTACCTTCTTTACGACCATCAAAAGATTCAAATATTTTTGAACCAATACCTATGGCGACACCAGTAGCCATCAATGCCATGGGTACTACACCAAATGACATTACACTCAAACCTAACACAGCTGCGACCGCTGCAGCAGAACTCAACGCAACACCTGTTGCTACAAGAGTAGAAGCTGTTACTTCTAAGGTGCTAAATGCGACCTCTTTTTCTGCTTCCAGTTTTTCCTTATAAGCAGTTTGGTATGCACAAGACTTTTTAATTATTTCATGCGCTCTGTCTGCGGGGTGTAATGACATATCATTCGATGATATATATTCATCCTTGGCTTTTTTCGCATCTTTTTTAACGTGATGCAATAGATAACATTTACGTGCAAGATATAAACCATAAATTCCTAACAACAATCCCGGAAGAAGAATAGGTATCATAGCTGCCGTAAAACCCGATACGGCGACTGCCCCAATCACACCGATGGTAGATAAGTAATTAACAGCATACGTTACCGCCAAACCTACGCCGCTTAATGCACAACCAATGATGAGGCCGCCTGTAAGCAGCTTGGCTATACGATGTTTGGTATTTCTGTCTTTATAATCTTCAACAAAGCTTGAGATAGCTTCAGCCGCTTCACCAAAATGAATACAGAATGAGACACTGGCAATAAGAAATGTACCAAAGCCAGTTAGAAAGGGTGTTTTGGGCAAAAAACCACGACAAGCGTTATAGGCATCATCAATGAAGTCAAAACCTTTTTTACTTATATCAAATACCTTTTCTGAAAAACTCTTGGTCATTTGTGCTCCTCATTATGTATGTTTTTATTATCTTAATGATAATGATTATTATTTACATTTCAACTTATTGCAACAATTTTATCTATTGTGAACCCATTAGCTTAAAAGAATATTAATAAAATACAAAATCGAAAAGTTTGTATAAAAAATGACGTTATTTATAAAAAACATGATGTTATTGATATTTTTCTATGATTCGGTTATTTTTACCCCATGTTAAATTCTTTATTTATTCAACCTCATTGGCCAGCACCCGCAACTGTGCGCGCCTTTTGTACATTACGACAAAGTGAGACAAGCTTGTCTGCTCTTCATCTGCCCTCTGAGCCCATATGGTTAAAACAAATACATAGCCAAATTGCCATCCCTGCCTCAGAAAAAAACCGGGATCAAGAAGCTGATGCAAGTTATACTGATCAAATTAATACCGTATGCGTGGTGCGCACTGCAGATTGTTTGCCTATCTTAATATGCAATCAACAAGGTACTTATGTTTCAGCTATTCATGGTGGTTGGCGTGGGTTGCAGCAGAACATTATTGATAACACCTTAAATAAAATACCCTGCCGGCCAGAAGATTTAATGGTTTGGTTAGGCCCTGCTATTGGGCCTAAGCATTTTGAAGTGGGCGGTGAAGTAAGAGATTTGTTCATCAGCATGGATAAAAATTTAGAGGCAGCATTTAAACCATTTAATCAGCGTTGGTTGTGTGACATTTATACCATTGCTAAAATACAATTAACAAAACGCCATGTAACTCATATTTATGGCGGAGATTATTGTACTTATTCCGATCCAGAAAAATTTTATTCCTATCGACGCGATGGGGCTAACACTGGACGCATGGCCAGCTTAATTTGGATTAACAGTTCTTTTTAATGGAAACAATCCTTATGAATAAAATTAACTATTTTTTAGGTTTGATACTTACTTTAATATTTAGCAACTGCTATGCCATTGCTATTACCACTAATACCTTAGCTCCTATGCTAGAAAAAGCTTCACCTACCGTCGTTAACGTCAAGTCACAAATCAAAATTTCCAGCTTAGAAACCATTGCAAAACTGCAAAGAGAAAGGAATTTAAGCGGCAAAAACGGCCCTATTCCCGATAAAATCTTATCTATTGCGTCTGGCGTTATTGTGGATGCGCAAAATGGCTATATTTTAACAAATGCCCATGTGATCGATGAAGCGCAATCGGTGGTGGTGACCCTAGATGATGGACGTCACTATAATGCAAAAACTATTGGTCTAGATAAAACTTCCGATATTGGTGTCATTCAAGTTCGCGCAAAAAATTTAGTCGCAATCCCTATTGCTAATTCAGATGATTTAAAAGTAGGTGATGTTGTCGCTGCGATTGGAAATCCCTTTGGATTAAACCAAACAGTGACTTCAGGCATTATCAGTGCATTGGGTCGAACAGCGCTCGGCATAGAATCTTATGAAAACTTTATTCAAACCGATGCTTCGATTAACTCTGGAAATTCAGGCGGCGCACTTATTAATACTCAAGGGCAGCTCATAGGTATTAATACTGCTATTCTTGCACCAAGCCAAGGAAATGTGGGCATAGGTTTTGCTATTCCTTCTAATATTGCCATGACTGTGATGAAACAACTCATACAATATGGAAATGTAAAACGCGGTTCATTGGGAATAAGCGCTCAGGACATTTCACCTGACCTTGCAACAGCCTTTAATTTACCTACGCAAAAAGGTGCTGTGGTAACTTTAGTTATGCCTAGTTCTCCTGCATTTTACAGCGGCTTTCAACCGGGTGATATTATTACTTCTATCAACGGTACTCCTATCAAAAAAGCCAATGATGTCGTAAGTGCTATTGCATTTTTGCGCGTTGATTCTAAAGCTAACATCACTATTTTACGCAATAAAAAACCCATGACGATAAACGTCACCATCACCGATCCGAAAAAACGTAAAGAAATAAGCGAACAAAATGATCCGTTTTTGTATGGGGTCGGCATGAAAAATTTAAGTGTGCGTCATCCTATATACGGTCAAATTGATGGCGTTATGGTGCTATCGGTGGATGAAGATAGTAATGCTTGGCATGCTGATTTATTACCGGGTGATGTTATTGTTTCGGCTAACGAACAAAAAGTCACGGATACTGAAAATCTTAAGAAAGCTGCTTTGGCTGCAAAACAAACGCTGCTGCTTAATGTATTGCGGGGAAATGGGGCGATTTATTTGGTGGTGAGTAAAGAGCAATAAAAACAATAAACCCTCACCCCTGCCCCTGTAGGATCGACGCATAATTTTGAGAAGAGAGCCCCTCTCCCCTCCAACGCTC
>CAYVRW010000100.1:0-8268 GCA_964453575.1 uncultured Coxiellaceae bacterium
AACTGTCCGGTAAAAGCGTTTAAAATCGTTCATCGCGTTTGTTTGTAATGCTTTCACCATATCTGCCACAAAGCGTTCTGAGTGCAAATATAATACTTTGGCATTAGGATTATTGACCATAATTTGATTGCCAATAGCATGCAGCAAATGGGTTTTACCTAGCCCAACTCCGCCATACAAAAACAAGGGGTTATAAGCCACGGCAGGGTTTTCAGCCACCTGTATAGAAGCCGCTTTGGCTAGTTGGTTAGACTTACCTTCCACAAAGTTATCAAAAGTAAATTTAGGATTAGTATTACTTTGATGATTCGGTAACTCGGGTGATTGGGCCGCTTTATGGCTATGGCTGCGTGCAGCAACCGACGCCGCCTCAACAGGCTGGTTTGCTTTAACGGTATCAGCTCGAGCTGTTGTTCCATCACCAGTACTGCCAATTTCGAGAAAAATGGCAGGCGGCGTCGGTGTCCCGCAATATTGCGCCACCAGCTCACTGATGCGGCCTAAAAAACGATCGAGAATCCACTGACGCACGAATCGATTAGGCGCATACAGTATTAACTTATCACTCGCGTGCTTTACTTGCAGAGGCCTGATCCAAGTATTAAATTCCAGCAATGGAAACTCATCCTGCAAACAATCTAAACATTTTTCCCAAAGCGAAAGCGTCGCCACTGACAATCTCCCAACGTTGCCTCATATACAGCAATGATTAACAAAACAATGAAATGAATCGAATTTGTAACACTACCACATTTTGCAAACTAAGATAATAGCTAATAATAATGAATAGCTAACCTTCTTCCCACGGAAATAACTGTTAAACTTTCTGGGATTTTATAGGCCAAATCAAGTAGAATAGATGGCTTTATTTTAAGCGATCATACTCATCATGCTAGATTTAAAACAAACATTCGATGTCATTGTTATTGGCGGTGGTCATGCAGGCACAGAGGCGGCACTTGCTTCTGCACGCATGGGTGCGAAAACCTTGCTTTTGACCCATAACATAGAAACTTTAGGTCAAATGTCGTGCAATCCTGCCATTGGCGGCATTGGCAAAGGGCATTTGGTCAAAGAAATTGATGCCTTGGGCGGCATCATGGCAGAAGCTATCGATAAAGCAGGTATACAATTTCGCATATTAAACGCAAGCAAAGGGCCCGCGGTGCGTGCTACACGCGCCCAGGCGGATAGACAGCTTTATAAACAAGCCATTCGCTATGCACTTGAGACCCAGCCCAATTTACTCATTTTTCAGCAAGCCGTGGATGATATCATACTTGATCAAGATCGGATTACCGGCGTCATGACACAAACGGGGCTAACATTCACAGCTAAAACGGTAGTCTTGACGGCAGGAACATTTTTAGCTGGTAAGATTCACGTTGGAATGAAAAATTATGAAGGCGGCCGTGCAGGTGATCCGCCTGCCGCAAAGTTAGCCCACCGTCTGCGCGAATTAAATCTTCAAGTAGGCCGTTTAAAAACAGGGACGCCGCCGCGCATCGATAGCCGCAGCATTGATTTTAGCGTTATGGAAAAACAAGATGGTGACACGCCTACACCCGTTTTTTCTTTTTTAGGCCATGTGAGCCAGCACCCACAGCAAATCCCTTGTTACATCACGCATACCAATGCCTTAACCCATGATTTAATTCGGGAAGGACTAGGGCAGTCGCCTATGTATGCTGGGATTATCGAAGGTGTAGGTCCACGTTATTGTCCTTCCATTGAAGATAAAGTGGTACGCTTTGCCGACAAAACCTCCCATCAAATTTTCGTGGAACCTGAAGGTTTAAACACTTTTGAAATTTATCCCAATGGTATTTCAACAAGCTTGCCTTTTGACATCCAAATTGAATTTGTGCGCAGCATGCGCGGGTTTGAAAATGCCCATATCACACGCCCCGGATAAGCGATTGAATACGATTATTTTGATCCTCGCAATTTAAAACCATCTCTAGAAACCAAAACTATTCGTGGATTATTTTTTGCTGGCCAAATTAATGGAACGACAGGTTATGAAGAAGCTGCAGCACAAGGTCTAATCGCTGGAATGAATGCAGCAAGACAGGCAAAAGATTTAGAATCCTGGACGCCGCGGCGAGATGAGGCATACATTGGCGTTTTAATCGATGATTTAATCACACGCGGCACGAGAGAGCCTTACCGTATGTTCACAAGCCGCGCGGAATATCGCTTATTGTTACGTGAAGACAATGCCGATTTACGTTTAACGCCCAAAGGCTATGAACTAGGACTGGTAAATGAGCACCGCTTCCAGCAATTCGATAAAAAACGCCATGCCGTTGATGCTGAAAAAGCACGTATGCATGCAACCTGGGCACGCCCTGACAGCAAAATTGGTAAAGCCATCGAAGCTTTAACCAATCAACCGCTGATGCGCGAATATCGCCTCGAAGAACTGTTGCGCAGGCCTACTATTAGCTATCAAGATCTCATGTCCATTGAAGATATAGGTCCAGGTGTCGCTAATGATAAAGTAGCCGAACAAGTGGAAACCCAAATTAAATATGCCGGCTATATTGAACGTCAACATGATGAAATTGCCAAACAACTTCGCCATGAAGAAACTAAAATTCCCGCCAAAATGGATTATACGACGGTGGTTGGGCTCTCCTCTGAAGTAAAACAAAAATTACAAAGTGTTAAACCAGAAACGATAGGGATGGCATCGCGCATTCCGGGCATGACACCGGCCGCTATTTCTTTATTGCTCGTTCATTTAAAAAAATCGAAGTCCACTCATGACTAATCAAACCGAATTTTTACAACAAGCGCTTTTTGAAAATGGTCACGTAGTTTCATCGTCCATCCAGGAACAAATGTTGCATTATTTGCATTTAATGCGTGAATGGAACCGCGTGTTTAATTTAACAAGCATACGCGACCCCCAAGAAATGATTATGCTGCATCTTCTCGACAGCCTCGCCATTGGCCCCTATTTACACGGGAAGAACATCATTGATATAGGCACAGGCGCAGGGCTGCCCGGGATTCCTCTGGCACTCACGCATCCTCTGCAGCATGTTGTGTTACTCGATAGCAATATCAAAAAAACTCGCTTTTTAACCCAGGTCATTTACGACTTAAAGATTAACAATGTGGAAGTAGTACACGCGCGTGCAGAGGATTATAACCATGCAAAAATGCAATTTGATAGCATTCTCTCTCGCGCTTTTTCGTCACTTAAGGTAATGTTAATCACTACTAAGCATTTGATAAGTGAGCATGGCCGGTTTTTAGCAATGAAGGGAACTTATCCTGAACATGAACTTCAAGAAATTCCTGCCGAATTTAAACTTATTAACGTGCATAAATTAACAATCAAAGGGCTGAATGCGGAACGGCATTTAGTTTGCATGGAGAAAAAATAATCATGGGAAAAATAATCGCTATCGTTAACCAAAAAGGCGGTGTTGGCAAAACCACCACCAGCATTAACCTTGCTGCAGCTTTTGCTATGATGAAACGCAAGGTCATGTTAATTGACTTAGATCCGCAAGGAAATGCTACCGTGGGCAGCGGGATAGATAAATCCATGTTTAAGCATGCCAGTTATCATGTTTTATTAAATGAAGTCACAGTGAATGATGCCATACTTAAAACACCTGGCGGCTATGACTTACTCCCAACAACGAATGAATTAATTGTTGCAGAAGTGCAGCTCATGCAAGCAACCCAGCGTGAAACCCGCTTAAAACAAGCATTGTCCGCCGTGATTGATCAGTATGATTATGTCTTAATTGACTGTCCTCCATCACTTAATATTTTGACTGTTAATGCATTGGTTGCAGCAAATTCGGTACTTATCCCCGTACAATGTGAATATTATGCCTTGGAAGGTTTAACGGGTTTACTTAATACCATTGAACAAATGCAAATAACCATCAACCCATCATTGCATATCGAAGGCTTATTACGCACCATGTATGATGGCCGCAATCGGTTGGCACTTGATGTCTCCGCACAATTATTACAACATTTTCCTGGGCGGGTGTATCGCACCGTCATTCCACGCAATGTTCGTCTAGCAGAAGCACCTAGTCATGGTATATCTATTATGCAATATGATGAAAAATCACAAGGTGCTATTGCCTATTTAACATTGGCTGGAGAAATGTTACGTCGTGTTGATGAAAGCAAACCTATACGCAAAAAAGAGACCGTTTTATCATGAAAAAATTAGTATTCATTATTTTAATTATTGCAAATTTAGCATTTTTTTCCCATGCTTTTGCGCATAAAGCCAATTATTATATTATTTTAGATGCAGGCAGCACGGGAACGCGGCTACATTTTTTCAAACATAATAATGATAAAAACATGCCTGTCATTGAAGATATTTTTTCTGAAAAAAATAATATCCCGCTTGTAGCTTTTGCCGAACATCCTGAGCAATCCTATGAAGCCATCGATCTTTTATTGCAAAATGCTGTGAAAAAAATTCATGAACATCATCTTGAAATGCCAGTGCCCATTGCTCTTTTAGGCACAGCTGGCATGCGTTTGCTTTCATCAGACCAACAGCAAAGCATTTATCAACAATTAAAAAATGAAGTTGCTGATCATTACAAAAATGAATTAACTCTCAAAAATGCCCAAACCATTTCAGGAAAAATGGAAGGTATATATGGTTGGTTAGATGTCAATTATTTACAAAAAAACTTTCAAAATAATACTCCGACTTCAGGAAGCATCGATATAGGCGGAGCATCGACACAAATTGCTTTTGCTACTGATAAATCAAAAAAATCGATTGATGAAGTTTCGTTAACATTAAATAAAGTTAATTACATTGTGTTTAGCAAAAGCTTTTTAGGTCTTGGTATGGATCAAGCACGAGAAAGCATGAATATCGATGAAAATTCAGGCTTTTGCTACCCTAAAAATTATAATACCATACAAAAAGGGAAATTTGACCTTGCCTCATGTGCTATTATTTATAACCAAGTGATAGACAATTATCATATTGATCAGCTTAGTATGCCAACGTATAAAGTCCCATCTTTTGTCGCATTTTCTGGTGTCTATTATACTTATCATTTCTTTGGCCTTGATCCTACTGTCCCGAGTCAGGATACCTTGGAACAAACGACTATAAAACCAACATGCAGCAATACTTGGGAAACATTAAAAGAAGCCTATCCAACGGAATCTGAAAATTATCTTGCGAATTATTGTGCAAATGGCATTTTCGTCACTGATTTATTATATAGGTCTTTCCAATTGCAGCATCAACAAATCCATGTATTATCTAAAATAAATGAAAATAAAATTGATTGGACATTAGGTGCCATGTTATACACCATCATTACGGGAGAAAGTTAATGTCTTTAACAAACTCGCCCTTAGGCAAAAAATGTGTAAGCAGTAATGCTGGCATGACAAAGCTAAATACTTAGTGACACCTTATAAATATTTTTATATATTCTTTTCATACCAAGACATAACAAGGCAGTTATATGACAAGGATACGTTCGTTTGAATTCTCCTCTTTAAACCAAGATATTGTTAAGGATGCAAACCATAATCGATCCTTTTCTTTTTTTAATAAATTACCTAAAGATATTTTAGAAAATGAATTACTACCTTATTTAGATTTAAATTCAGATGATTCAACAGTCAATGCACTGGCTAATGTGCCATCTCATGCAAGCTTGTTACTCAAAGCACATCAATTATTAAAACCGTTATTAGAAGCGGTTATTCATGGAGAAAAAAATAACGTCGAAAAAATACTTAGCGCTCATCCATCTCTACACGAAAAATTATTAACAACTCCTATGAAAGTAACTGATTACTCAGGACGTGTTATTTATGGAACCGCATTGCAACTTGCATTAGGTGCCGAAGATTTCAGTCGAAAAAGATCTTCTGATGAAGGCATGGTAGAAACCATTATAAAATTTTTAGATAAATTACCTAATGGAAAACTTATTAAAAACGCACAAATCAAACAACAATTTCCAAAAGGATGGGAGCTTGAAGAAGTCAAACGAAAAGCTGAAGATAGCGCAGCACTTCACAAAGTTTTCAACGCTATCATTTATGCCAACCCTCCTTCTTATTGTGAAAAAGCGCTCGCTGAATTCAGGGAATACCTTAAACCAAAAACACTCATAAAAAGCGGCAAACATTTTAATGCAGACCTATTTGTTGAAGCTTGTCAATTATATAAGGAAGCATATGGCCGATGGGGTGGTGAATACAGCTTTGGAAATATTTTATATTGGAACAAAGTCATTGGTTACCTGCAACGTTATTTACCTGCATGTTATGCCCAGGCTTTTTGTCAGATCGCTCTCGATATATCAGGGAAAGACCTGCCTTTAAAAAGGTCACTATCATTTCAAGATTATTCTGTTCACGAATTTTTTCCTTTATCACCTACCTCGCGTTTAGGTTATGACTATGCCGTGTTAGGTAAAACATTCCGAAATGCAAGCTGGATGGAAGCTTATGGCTTTGAATGCAGGATAAGACAGTTACGCGTAGTCAAAACAAATGTGTTGGAACATTTGATCAAAGCCGCTTATGAAGAAGAGCCAGCAAAAAGACACCGCACTGGCATGACAGATTCCCGTATCAAACAAATTTGAGTATAATAAGTCATTTTACTATATGATGATGTCTCTATGATCAAATTTGTGCATGAAAAAAACACAACTCACTTTGGCTTTACCGAAGTCCCTATCCACGAAAAATCACGCCGGGTAGCCGATGTATTTCACTCCGTTGCTGCCGAATACGATAAGATGAATGACCTCATGTCAATGGGGATGCATCGACTATGGAAACAATTTACCGTCGCAGAAAGCGGTGTACGTGAGGGTCAGCAAGTTTTAGATGTAGCATGCGGCACGGGCGATTTAAGCATAGCATTTTCACAAAAAGTGGGTAAAACAGGGCTTGTTGTCATGTCTGATATCAATGAAAAAATGCTGCAATATGGCCGTAATCGCTTAATCGACCAAGGTATTATTGACAATGTCGCATACCTGCAAGCCGACGCAGAAAGCCTGCCTTTTCATGACAATCAATTTGATTGCTTGACCATTGGTTTTGGATTACGCAATGTTACTGACAAACAACGCGCATTGCATTCTATGTATAGGGTTTTAAAACCAGGCGGAAAAGTTTTAATACTAGAATTTTCTAAACCTGTTATACCTGGGCTGACTAAAATGTACGATAGGTTTTCATTTAAAGTTATTCCGAAATTAGGAAAAGTCGTCGCAAACGATGAATCCAGTTATCAATATCTAATCGAATCCATACGTATGCATCCTGATCAAGAAACATTGAAAAAGATGATGGAAACAGCTCGTTTTGAAGATGTTGATTATTTCAATTTAAGCGGCGGAATAGTTGCGCTGCACAAAGGGTTTAAATATTAATGCGATCATTCATTGAAGAAAAACTACAAAAACTGCTAAATCACGCACTATCACTGGATCCTGAATCTAAAAAACGTTTGGCGGCATTGGATGGAAAAACTGTTGCTATAGAATTAAATATGCTTGATGGTATTAATTTTCAATTACATTTTACTCACGACGGCGTAGAACTTAAATCACGTAATACGGATGAAGCACATACGGTTATCAAAGGCACTCCTCTATCATTGTTACACTTATCTTTATCATCTAAAAATCGCAAACAATTCTTTGCTGAAGACGTTTCCATTGAAGGAAATATTGAACTCGGCCAGCAAGTGATTGCCTTATTCGATGAACTTGAAATAGATTGGGAAGAGTATTTGTCTCAATGGGTAGGTGATGTTCCTGCTCATCATATGGGTAATGTTGCAAAAAAAATTCGAACATTCAGCAACCATTTGCGCGAAACATTATTTCAACATATTAATGAATATACCCATGAAGAAATTCATTTATTTCCACCGCCTGAAGCATTACAAGATTTTTTTCATGATGTGGATGTCTTGCGCATGGATGTTGATCGATTAACTGCGCGGATCCAACAACTTATCCAATCCATAGACAAAGAGGCTTAATTTGAAATATATCACTCGTCTGTCACGATTAATACGCATTAATTTTATTTTAGTGCGTTACAATGTGGATGAAATTTTATTTGCAACACCCTGGTTTTATCCTTTGCGTTTTTTAAGTTATGTTAATCCATGGTATTGGTTTTCTAATAAAAAACTCTCTCGTGTTGTGCGTTTGCGACTCGGATTAGAAAAATTAGGACCTATTTTTATTAAATCAGTACAAGTGCTTT
>CAYVRW010000101.1:0-8158 GCA_964453575.1 uncultured Coxiellaceae bacterium
TTCTGATTCCCTTCTCCCACCGCGCTTTTCGGTGGGAGAAGGTGCCCGAAAGGGCGGATGAGGGTGCTGCTGATCTGCACGTTTTTAAACCGTGATAAGGAATTATAAATGCAGAAAATTTGTTTTATAGGCCTAGGCCATATGGGCACACCCATGGCGCAGCAGCTTTTAAAAGCTGGCTATTCATTAAAAGTATACGATATCGTACCCTCAGCAATGCAGATGCTAGTTGATCAAGGTGCGGTGGCTTTAACAAAAAACTTGGAAGGTGCCGTTGATGCTGATGTGATGATAACCATGCTGCAAACCGGACAGCAAGTAAGTGAAATTTGCTTGCGTGAAAGCGGCTTATTTCAACGCGCAAAGAAAAATGTTTTATACATGGATTGTTCTTCTATTGATATTACTGTCACTCGTCAATTACATGAGGCGGCACAAACTTCAGGCATTGCCATGTTAGATGCGCCAGTATCAGGTGGTGTAGTCGCTGCGGAATCCGCAACCTTGACTTTTATGGTAGGCGGCGCTGAGCAGGCATTTTTACGGGCGAAACCCATATTAGAAAAAATGGGTTCAAAAATCGTACATGCCGGAGCTGCGGGTTTAGGCCAGGCTGCCAAGATATGCAATAATCTGATTCTTGGTATCTCCATGATTGCAGTAAGCGAGGGCTTTTCTTTGGCGGATAAATTGGGTCTAGACCCTAAAAAGTTTTATGAAATCGCCTCGAATGCTTCTTCGCAATGTTGGTCTATGACTAAATATTGCCCGTTTCCAGATGTTATCGATAAAGTGCCTTCAAATCAGGGTTATAAAGCAGGGTTTATGGCGAAAATGATGTTAAAAGATTTATTATTAGGCATGCATGCCGCTGAAACTGTGCATGCATCTCTACCCTTGGGTAGTGCCGCTACTTCACTTTATGAGATGTTTGTCGATCAAGGCCATGCTGAAATGGACTTTTCGGGAATCATCAAAATGATAGGAAATTACCCTTAATTGCATAATTCCGGTATGCACCTTATTGACTTTAAGGTATGATGCCATATGCAAAGATTTAAAGATTATGAAAGGAAATTAAATTTTAATGAAAAAATGGCATCATTCCATATTTCAATGGTTTGCTAATGATAGTGGCAACCAAAACCATCAAGCGGTCGAAAATAAAATTGATTGGGTTAGAGCTATTCCTTTTATCCTGATCAATTTGTCCTGTCTATTTGTATTTGTCGTAGGATTCAGTTGGGCCGCATGTATCACGGCGCTCGTTGTGTGTTATGTACGTGTCTTTTCTCTGACCGCATTTTATCATCGCTATTTTTCACACCGAGCTTATAAAACCAATCGTTTTTGGCAGTTTGTTTTTGCTGTTTTTGGCGCAAGTGCTGTGCAAAGAGGGCCTTTGTGGTGGGCCGCCCATCATCGCAGACATCATGCAACTGCAGATGAACCTGAGGATGCGCATTCACCGCTTCATCATGGATTTTGGTGGAGCCATATGGGTTGGTTTTTATCAAAACAAAATTATTTCTATGATTCAAAAAATATAAGTGATTTGATGAAATATCCAGAGTTAGTTTTTCTGGATCGTTTTGACGTGTTTGTTCCTATCCTACTTGGGGTCTGTATGTATGCATTTGGCGCTGCATTACATTACATTGATCCGTCTTTAGGTACCAACGGTTGGCAAATGCTTGTTTGGGGATTCAGTATTTCCACGATGATGTTATTTCATATCACGGTTTGTATTAACTCTATCGCCCATAAGTTTGGTAAACAAAATTATAAAACGAAAGATAATAGCCGCAATAATTGGTTTCTTGCCTTACTTACTTTTGGCGAAGGTTGGCATAATAATCATCATTATTACCCAGCCTCTGCAAGACAAGGGTTTCATTTTTGGCAAATAGATATGACTTATTATATTCTTCTTCTGTTCAAAAAGTTAGGGATGATTTGGGATGTTAAAGTAGTTCCAGAGCAAGTAGTAAATTCTAATCGAGTCAATTAATATGTAAAAAACGGAATCATTCAAATGGACATTGAATTGGGCACGGAAAGCAAAGCAGTGACTTCGTTATATCAAAAATGTATTTTTAAACTCTTATCTAACATAAAGTATGGAAAAATTACCTTACTCGATGGTGAAAATAAATATGACTTCTATGCGGAAAATCCTTCAATTAATGATCATGTCACTGTAACTATTCATCATAAAAATTTTTATAGAGATATATTGCTTGGCGGCAGCAATGGCGCTGCAGAAGGATATATTAATCATCATTGGGAAGTCGATGATTTAGAAAAATTAATTGAAATTATTATTAAAAATAAAAATGCCTTAGGCGATTTTGACAAAGGTGTGTCAAGACTGACTAATTTTATACGGAATTTAATCAATTATTTTAGGCTAAATGATAAAACACATGCTAAAAAAAATATTTTAGCACATTATGATTTAGGCAATGATTTCTTTGAAAGTTTTCTCGATGAAACTATGCTTTATTCATCGGCTGTTTATGCCAACGATACCGATGATTTGTATCATGCTTCACTTAATAAATTAAAAATAATCTGTGAACGTTTACAACTTAATGATAAAGACCACTTGCTTGAAATAGGCACGGGTTGGGGAGGTTTAGCCATTTATGCTGCGCAACATTATGGTTGTAAAGTGACAACAACGACCATTTCTGATAAACAACATCAATATGTAAAAAATAAAATCACAAAATTAGGCCTGGATAATAAAATTACTTTATTAAAAAATGATTATCGTGATTTGACGGGTACCTATGACAAAATTGTCTCAGTGGAAATGATAGAAGCTGTGGGATATCGGTATTTGGATACCTATTTTAAAAAGTGCAGCCAATTACTTAAAGCGGGCGGGTTGATTTTATTACAAGCTATTGTTATTAATGATCAATCTTATCAGCAGGCAAAAAACCATGTGGATTTTATCAAGAAATATATTTTTCCTGGCGGTTGTTTACCATCCATACAAGCTATCAATGATTCTGTAGCGCAACATACGCATTTTCAACTGATTTATCTTAATGATATTGGTAAGCATTATGTGAAAACATTATTAGCTTGGCTGGCACGTTTCAATAAAAATACTGATTTAATAAAATCATTAGGCTATTCTGATCAGTTTATTCGCATGTGGCGTTATTATTTATGTTATTGTGCGGCAGGTTTTAACCAAGCCTATATAAGTGATGTCCATTGCTTATGGAAAAATCGGAATTAACCGGTTTTAAATTTTTTTAAATGGGTATACAATTCGAATTAGCAACATAGCCTTACAACTTACCTAATATTCTAATAATAAGGGTGAAACATGGCACTTCGTCAAGAAATGAAGCATAACACTGACTCAACTTCCATTATTCAAGCACTCATTCCAGAAATTCTACCTAAAGATATTCATATTAAACGAAGATTAGACGATGGTAGTTCATCTGTTGTCTATTTAGGCAACTATCATAATGAGCAAGTAGTCATTAAAAGATATCGAATAAATTTTGAAGATTTAGATAACCAAAACATGTGGAAGGAGTTAGCTATTCTTCGAGCGAGCTTTCCCTCGCGTTATGTTATAGCCCCTGTGGGTTATTGTCTAAAGCCGCCACAAATAGTGATGGAGTATATGGAAAATGGTGCTTTAGATGATCATCTAAGTAAAAAAGCACCGCTCACTTCCACGCAAAAAATTACAATCGCCAATGACATTGCTTTAGGTATATTAAGATTGCTAGAAGTAGGTGTAGTTCATAGAGACATTAAAACAGCTAACATACTTCTTACCAACGATTTACATGCTAAAATATGTGATTTTGATTTATCTTGGAAACGAAATTCGGAGGAACAACTCGAATGTGTGGGAACTCTGAAATATCTAGCACCGGAGTATTATTTAAATAAGGACCTAAAAACATTATCGTTAGCAGCAGCAGATGTTTTTAGTTTTGGTATTGTTTTACTTGAGTTATTTGCTACGCAAAAAGTTTTTCATGAATATACGCGATTTTGTAGAAAAATAACTAAAACACATAAGGATGAGACTTATGTACAAGAGAGATCAACCTATCTTGAAGAAATAATTCATAATCATCTGGAAGATTGCCCAGAGCGCATGAAAACTATCATAGTTGCTTGCTTGAAAGAAAATCCAGAAGAACGACCGAGTATGAAAGAAATTCAAATAAAATTAAATCAATTGCTAAAACCATCATTATTATCATCAATAGGCAAATTCTTTTCGACAAGTAAGGACAAACAAGACCAAAAAGCTGAATATTCCTCAAAATATGCTGTCAAATAATAAAGGTATTTTCAAGATCAATACGACTGAAAAAACAAACAGATGCGGATGTGTTATTTTATGACAGAAGTACCTTTGTTATAAAGTGTTTGATAAACCGGCGCAAGTTTTTCATATTCTTCATGCGTCAAAAGTAATGGCAAAATAGGCGCAAGTGAAGCCGTTTTCACATAAAATTCACAACGTTCAGCAATATTAGGCCTGTAATAAGCACCGCCATAACCAATAAAACGTGCGACAAGATCATAAACTTCATAATCATTTAATCCATCGCCTATGTACCCCATTCTAGAATAGTGTTTGCTAAGCAAGTTAATGATAAGCCGTTTTCCATTGCGATTAACGAGAGGAGATTTCTGATCAAAGCCAAGATATTGACCTTTGTTATCAAAGGATACCTTTACAGCATACACATGACTTTCCTCAATACCTAGCCATTTTGCAAAAATAGCAACCGCTTCAAAAATACCTGCGGAAATAATATAAATAGGTTTATTTAAGCTTTTTAAAGCAGCAATCACATCTAATACATCGGGTGAATGATGTTTTATATAAGCATTCCCTAAGGTAATGACATTGTCTCGAGAAGGGTTCACCAACTCCAAGCGTTTGCCATAAATGTCAATCGTCATCCCCGTTTTACCCATTGCATCTTGAGTGAGCTGCTGTACAATAGGAGTAGTATTATTGTTAGCTGCTAATTCATCAATTCCTTCTATTTTGCTAAGTGTGCCATCACAATCAAAAATAATTGCATTGATAGGATCAGTTAATTGCCAGGGTGGTATGAACATGACTTTTTCCATGTAAAAATAATAGGTAAAATTAAAATGTTTAAAATTTTAACGCTTAATAGTATATCTACTCAAGGTTTGAATCAACTACCACGGGAATTTTATGAGGTTTCATCTGAAATATCTAATCCTGATGGTATTTTAGTACGCTCCCAGAATATGCATACCCTGGAAATTCCAAATACGGTTAAAGTGATAGGCAGAGCTGGTGCAGGGGTTAATAATATACCGATTAACACCATGACTGAACGCGGAATTCCAGTATTAAATACACCTGGAGCCAATGCAAATGCTGTGAGAGAACTGGTCATTGCCGGGATGTTATTAGCGAGCCGTAATATTTGTCAATCATGGAGTTATGTGCGTCAATTAAAGGGAACATCGGCTGAAATTGACCTTGAAGTTGAACAACATAAAAAACAATTTGTAGGTTTTGAATTATTAGGGAAAACGCTAGGTATTATCGGTCTTGGCAATGTAGGTGTTAAAGTGGCGAATGCAGCGCTCAAATTAGGTATGAATGTGATTGGTTTTGACCCTACCATTACCGTCAACCGCGCGTGGGAACTTTCTTCTGAAGTTAAACAAGCACATAATTTAGATGATTTATTAATGGAATCGGATTTTATTAGTTTTCATGTGCCTTTGACATCTGAAACTAAAAATATGATTGATGCATCCCGCATCCATTTGATGAAAAATGGGGTGGTCTTATTGAATTTTGCCCGTGATGGTCTTATTGCGAAAGATGCTTTAGTAGAAGCGCTTAATCAGAAAAAAGTTTCAGTGTATGTGAATGATTTTCCTTGTGCTGAATTAAATAATCATCCTAGTGTTATCAGCCTTCCGCATTTAGGAGCTTCGACCAAAGAAGCCGAAGAAAATTGTGCAGTGATGATAGTGAAACAAATGCGTGATTTTCTTGAGACTGGAACCATTTCGAATTCAGTCAACTTTCCTTCCATTGAAATGACTAAAAATTCAGGTACGGTACGTTTAGCTATTTCGAATACCAATATTCCTAATATGGTTGCGCAAATTTCATCGAAATTGGCGAATGCTAAATTAAATATCGTGAGTCTTATGAATCAATCACGTGATGATATTGCTTATACCTTAATTGATGTGAGTGCGGATGTGAATGATGGTTTGATGAAAGATATTGCTGGGATTAAAGGGGTATTGCAGGTGAGGAAGATATAGTGCCCACCATCAATGGTGGGCACGCTCGTCCACCCTACATTCTTTTCCGCAAATTACTCGCTTTGCTATAAGCAAAATAAATAATAACTCCAGCTGCCATCCAAAGGGTAAAGTTAATCCAAGTAAGTGCTGGTAAGCTAAACATTAAATACACACATAATGCGATACCTAAAAGCGGGAAATAAGGACTCAAAGGGGCTTTAAATGGTCTTGGCATATCAGGTTTAGTCATGCGTAAAACGAGAACGCTTATACAAACTGCACTGAAAACGGCTAACGTGCCAATATTAACAAGATTGGCAATTTGAGTAATAGGAAAGAAACCTGCGCAAATAGACATAATAAGCGCTGCTGACCAAATAAGACGTCTAGGTGTGCCGCTTTTCACATGAAGTTTTGCAGCTTTTTCAGGTAAAAACCCATCGCGTGACATAGCAAGATAAACGCGAGTGAATCCATAATAAAAAGCAAGCGTTGCTGTTGTTAAACCAGCGATAGCACCTATTGCTACAACTTCGGCTGTAAAATGATGACCATAATTAATTAATGCCGTTGCAACGGGTGAAGTAATATTAAGTGTTTGATATTGCATAAGTCCTGTTAATATGCCGGCAACGATCACATAAACAATGGTACATGCTATTAATGAAGCAAGGATACCAATAGGTAAATCACGTTTAGGATTTTTTGCTTCATCGCCAGCGGTGGAGACTGCATCAAAACCAATAAATGCAAAGAAAATCAAACCAGCGCCATTCACAATACCTTGTGCTCCAAAGGGTAAGAAGGGGTGCCAATTGTCGGTGTTTACATGAGTCATACCAACAGCGATAAATAATACAATCACTGCTAATTTAATATAAACAATAATATTATTAAAGGCAGTACTTTGTTTGGTACCGACAGATAAAAGAGTGGCAAGTGTAAGCAAAATAACAATGGCAGGAAGATTGACGATGCCGCCATGGAAAGGATCATTGACTAATGATTTGGGTAAGACTATGCCAATGGCCGATAAAAAATGGTCTACGTAACCTGACCAGCCAATGGAAATAATAACGGCATTCATGCCATATTCCATTAATAAGTTCCAGCCAATAAGCCAGGCTGCAAATGAGCCAATGCCTGCAGCATAAGCATAACCATAAGCACTGCCGCAACCTCCTACACTTGAGGCTAATTCAGCATACGAAAAGGCGCAAAAAATACATGCAACGCCCGCTAGTATATATGACAAGATGATACCAGGGCCCGCTTGGGTTGCCGCAGCAATCCCTGTAATTACAAAAATTCCAGCACCAATAATGGCTCCTATGCCTAATAAAGTAAGATCAAGGGCCGATAAACAACGACGAAGTTCAACAGGATTATCACTTTGTATGGTTGCAGCTGTTTGCATAAATTAGGGTTTCCTCTAACATCTTGTTTGTATTATTAAATTTTATAAGTTATTGACATATATAAAAATGTCATTTAAATCAAATAGTTACTTGTTATTTGTTATAATGATGCCACAGATGATGTTAGCATTGTTTTTTATATATACACAACAAATTTCCATCATTTTGGGCAGAAAATTTAAATGCTACTTGCTATTTTTTGCATAAACAGCGATCATATGCGCATTACAATAAGTATATGTGTCATTTCCAATCGTAACCTCTAACAAAATAAATTTAAAAAGAGGCTGCTACCTGATGTTTTTATTGGGTTTATGTTGGCGATGATGTTAAGCCGCCGGCTAAACCAGGTTTTCATTTTTTGCAAAATGCAGAAGAGCCTGTTGGCTTGCATTTGTATTTTTATAGAGGAAAAATGAAAATGTTTTCAC
>CAYVRW010000102.1:0-8097 GCA_964453575.1 uncultured Coxiellaceae bacterium
GCATTATCTTTATGCGCAACTAAAACCGCATCCGGTGTTTCAACTACAATATGATCACTCACCCCCACGACAGCTAACATACGGCTTTCAGCACGCAAATAACAATGATCAACGTTTTCGGTGTAAACATCACCTAACATAACATTTCCGCCATGATCAGACGTGTGCACATCCCATAATGCCGACCATGAACCTACATCACTCCATTCAGCATTTAATGGAACCAAAACAGCCTGGCTTGTTTTTTCCATTACGGCATAATCGATAGAAATATCCGGGCAATTGGCAAAGACTTCTGAATTAAGTCTGAAAAAATTCAAATCTTTAGTCATTGTTTTTACGGTTTGTATAGAAGGTTCCAATACATCATTAGCATAATATTGCAATTCATTGATGAATGTTGATGCTTGAAACATAAACATGCCGCTGTTCCAATAATATTGCATCGCTTCAATATATCGTTGTGCGGTATCGATATCGGGCTTTTCGACAAATTCCAATACATCATAAGATTTATAATCATTAAAGGATGCGGCAATTTTAATATAACCATATCCTGTTTCAGGTTTGGTAGGTTTAATGCCAAACGTGACCAATTTACCTGCACGTGCGCTTTCTTCTGCATGAGCTACAGAATAAACAAAAGATGGGGTATCTTTGATAACATGGTCTGCAGGTAAAACCATGATCACTGGATCCTCTTGGCAGTGATCCGTTAAAAACAGTGACGCGATGGCTACTGCCGGGGCGGTATTTTTCCCCATAGGCTCTAAAATAACACACGCATTATTAACACCTATGTTTTTAAGCTGTTCTTCCACTAAAAATCGATGTTCTTGATTGCAAATAACAATGGGTGAAGCACAGTTTGGAATAGATTGAGTACGCAATAGGGTCTCTTGCAACATGCTATTACCATGAGTTAATGGTAAAAACTGTTTAGGAAATGCACTTCTTGACAATGGCCATAACCGGCTGCCTGTGCCGCCTGCTAAAATAACGGGTACTATCATCACCTCTCCTTTCCAAATAATGAAAAGGGTGCAAACGCACCCTTTTGTTTACTTCCATCACACTTAATTAAATGCTTAATTGCTCTTGAATGACTTTTAAGTCTTCTTTATCCATTCTCTTAAAGCCTTTCACTGAGCTTAGCTCATCCAATGACTTAAATAAATGTTGGTTACGATAACGAACAATACTTTTCGCTTTTAATCGATTCATTCCTTTCACATTCATTAAATCTTGTAATGACGCTGTATTAATATTAACTTTTCCTTGCTGAACTGCAGATGATGTTTGCATTGCTGGTGCGGTTTGTCCAGTAGAATTTTGCCCGGAATTTGCAGCAAAAAGACTAGTTGACAAACAAATTGCAGCGACACCTACCATGATATTACGATAAAAAGACATTAAATGGTCTCCTTGTTATATATTTAAAAATATTCTCCCATACCAGTTTCCAAAACCTTGGCTTGTATTCAATCAAATACATACCCAGATTTCTGCGCGGTTAGTCACACTGAATTAAATATGATTTACCCAACTCCCAGGATGGACGCTGGCATTATGAGGAACTTACACCAAAATGATGAATCACTTTGGTGTGTATATCATGCATTGTAAATTATTCAAGTCAAGTAAAATTAATTATTTAAATAAAAAAAAACTCACACTCTTTATTCTCTATTCTTTTATGATAAACTTTGCACTTTGATAGAACACTCATTTGAGGGGCATAAACCTATGCTACGCAAACATACTTTGTTAGCAACACTAAGCATCATTACCACCTTATCGTTACCATGGGTATTCAATAATCATGCTTATGCAAGTAACATCATACCTATCTCAGCCCACCCCCAACAACAATTCATTACACCTGCTGCGCCTACGCTAGATGCGAAATCCTATATCTTAATCGATGCAGCCAGTGGAAAAATTTTAGCTGATAAAGCCTCTGATACAAAAATGGCACCGGCAAGTTTGACTAAACTTATGTCACTTTATATCATTGCCGGCGCTCTCAAAAATGGTTCTATACACTTGGATGATAAAGTTCGCATCAGCAAAAAAGCCTGGCAAACAGATGGTTCTAGAATGTTTGTTAAAGTTGGTAACGAAGTTCCAGTTGCTGATCTATTAAGAGGCATTATTGTTGCATCTGGCAATGATGCTACCGTTGCGATGGCAGAATATGTTGCCGGCACTGAAGAAGCCTTTACTAATATTATGAATGCCCAAGCTAAAGCTTTGGGAATGAATAATAGCAATTTCCTTGACAGCACAGGCCTTCCTAATCCTAACCATTATTCCACAGCACGTGATTTAGCCATTCTTGCGAGATCATTGCAAAAAAACTTCCCTGATATTTATGCTTTGTTTGCTGAAAAATGGTTTACCTATCAAGGTATACGTCAACCTAATCGTAACCGTCTCTTATGGCGCTATCAATATGCTGATGGTCTTAAAACAGGCCACACCAGTGATGCTGGATATTGCCTGGTTTCGTCAGCCAATAAAGATGGCATGCGTTTAATCAGTGTTATCATGGGCGCGCCTAACGATGAAGCACGCACAGAAGATTCTATGCGCCTGCTCACTTACGGTTTTCGATTTTATGAAACCCATAAACTTTACAAAGCTGGCACAACATTAACCAAAGCCAGAGTGTGGAAAGGCATGAATAAAGAAACACCATTAGGTATCAATAATGATTTATACGTGACTGCACCATCGGGTCAATATAAAAACATAAAAATTCAACTCGTACTTAATTCACCCATTAAAGCGCCTATCGCAAAAGGCAGTAAGTGTGGAACAATTAACATCGTACTTAATAATCAAATACTGTCCTCTGAGCCGCTTTTTGCGATGAATGATAATCAAATGGGTGGTTTGTGGAGAAGATTCACGGATTCACTTAATTTTAGCTATAATAAATTATTTGCCATGACACATGAGAAGGCAAATAATGGATAAAATGACTGTCATGCCAGCATGCTCCTAGCTGGCATGACATCTGGTAAATTATATTATGACAAACGACGAAACAAACCCATCACAATCCTTATTACAATTTCCTTGTGAATTTGTTATCAAAATATTTGGCAACGCTCATGAAGAATTTGAAGTACAAGCATTAACCATCATTCGTCATCATATTAAAGATCTTGCTGAAAATGCGATTAAAAGTCGTTTAAGCAAAGATGGTAAATATTTGGCTCTTACCATCACTATGCCTATCGATTCGCGTGAACAATTGGATGCTATTTATCGGGAATTGTCCTCTAATCCTCTGATTCTTATGGTTTTATGATAATTATCCGTTATTTAGGGTGCGAAGATTATCTTTCCATATGGAAGGATATGCAAGTTTTCACAGATCAACGTGATGAAGATACACCTGATGAAATATGGCTGCTTGAACATCCTCCTGTCTTCACCCAAGGCCAAAATGGCAAAACAGAACATATTCTTTCACCTGGTGACATTGATGTTATTAAAGTTGATAGAGGCGGCCAAGTCACCTACCATGGCCCTGGTCAATTACTTGCCTATACTTTAATAGACCTTAAGCGTAAAAAGTTAAATATAAGACAAATGGTGTCTATTTTAGAAAACTCTGTTGTTAATTTATTGTCCAATCATAATATACAAGCCGCTACCCAATGCAAAGCACCGGGCGTTTATGTTGCTGATAAAAAAATTGCATCTATTGGATTGCGCATTAGACGGGGTTGTGCATTTCATGGTCTAGCCTTAAATGTAAAGATGGATCTCGAACCCTTTACACGTATAAATCCTTGCGGTTTTAAAGAATTAGCAATGACACAGATGGCTGATTTTGATAAAATGGCCAACATTAAAACAGTTGCGACTGAATTAGTTGACTGTTTACTTACAAACTTAGGTTATACTCAACAGCAGATTTTTACGGAAAAGTGGCATGAATCAAAAAGAAACGATTAATCAGAAGCAGCGCGGCGCAGAAAAACTCGCTAGAATTCCTATTAAAATTGAGCCTAGTCAGGATGTCTTACGTAAACCCGATTGGATACGGATTCGCATTCCTACATCCCCTGCTGTCGCCAATTTAAAAAAAATATTGCGCGATAATAAATTAGTGACGGTTTGTGAAGAAGCTTCATGTCCTAATCTTGCTGAATGCTTTAGTCATGGCACAGCAACCTTTATGATCATGGGCGACAAATGCACTCGCCGCTGCAGTTTTTGTGATGTAGCACATGGACGACCTGACGCATTAGACCCCAATGAGCCTATGAATCTCGCGAATACCATAGCGCAAATGAATTTACGTTATGTCGTTATTACCTCCGTGGATCGTGATTACTTACGTGATGTCGGCGCTAGCCATTTCAATGATTGTTTAAAAGCGATTCGCGAAAAAAACCCGCAGATCAAAATAGAAACCTTGGTTCCAGATTATAGGGGCCGTATGGATGTTGCGCTTGCTGCTACCTCTAAAGAATTGCCCGATGTCTTTAACCACAACATAGAAACGGTGCCTAGACTTTATAAACAAGCCCGACCAGGCTCGGATTATGCACATTCTTTATTGTTACTTAAAGAATTTAAAACGCGTTTTAATCATATCCCCACCAAATCAGGCCTTATGCTTGGCTTGGGCGAAACCGATGATGAAATTATCGAAACCATGAAAGATTTACGTGCCCATCAGGTAGATATGTTAACGCTTGGGCAATATTTACAACCCAGTAAATTTCATATGCCTGTTGCTCGTTACGTAACTCCGGAACAGTTCCAAACCTTTGCAAAAATCGCGACGGAACTGGGATTTATGAATGTGGCAAGCGGCCCTTTGGTAAGATCATCTTATCATGCAGACAAACAAGCTTCTGGGGAATGTGTATCGTAACCGTCGTCCCGCGAACAAGCGGGACGACGCTTCTAACTTGTGTTATGCTGAAAACTTTAAAATGTGATCGCTTATGTCGGATATCGCAACCCCTGTTTTAGAATGGTTAAATACAAACCCGGAACTTGCTGGTCTTGCTACTTTTCTCATCTCAGCCGGAGAATCGGTCGCCATTATTGGTACCATAGTACCCGGTTCTATCATGATGACTGCCATAGGGGCATTGGTAGGTGCCGGCATCATACCTTTCTGGTCTACGCTTATGTGGGCCATTCTGGGAGCCATCGTAGGCGATGGCATCAGCTATTGGTTTGGTCATTATTTCAAAGATCGCACGCACTCTATCTGGCCTTTCAAAAACCATCCTAATATTCTTGCTGGCGGCGAAAAGTTTTTCCACAAACACGGCGCTATGAGTGTATTTATTGGGCGTTTCGTAGGGCCTGTCAGAGCGCTTGTTCCTTTGATTGCAGGTATGTTTGGGCTCAAACCTTTACGTTTTACCGTTGCTAATATTTTATCAGCTATTCTTTGGGCTCCTATTTATATGCTGCCTGGATTTATCTTAGGCGCAGCATCCATGGAGCTGCCTTCTGAGCTAGCTTCTCGCGTACTCATTTTATTAATATTAGTGGTATTATTAATCGTTCTGTGTGTTTGGCTCATTAAAAAACTATTTGAACTTATCAACACCGAAGTTAATCAATTTCTTAATTGGATATGGAACTCTCTTAAAAAATCACGTTATTTTAAAATGTTAACTGTGTTACTTAAACATTATGATCCCAAAAAAACACACGGTCAGTTAACGCTTACTTTCTATTTTATTATTTCATCGCTCGTATTTTTATATCTTGCTAATTTTATTCTTTATAAAGGGTCAAGCGGCGGCACCAATAGCATGATATATCACTTTTTTCGCAGCATAAGAACAGCCGGACTCGATACTCCTGCACTCCTTATTACATTATTGGGTGATAAATTTGTATTATTACCTATCATGGCAGCATTATTTGGATGGCTTATTTATAATAAACATTGGCGCACGGGGGCTCATGTCTTAGCGTTGGCGTTAATTGCTGTTTGCAGCATAGAAGTATTTAAACATTTGGTTCATTCAGCACGCCCATGGGGAGTCTTAGGAAACAGTGATGCTGGATATTCTTTTCCTAGCGGGCATGTAACATTGGCCTTTGTGTTTTACTTTGGTCTCGCATTTTTATTTATCAAAATCTACAACATACAAAAGAGAAACTTGCTTTACTTGATGACGGGTTTACTTGTAGGCATGATTGCGTTAACGCGATTATATTTTGGAGTACATTGGTTAACCGATGTGATGGGTGGAGCTATATTAGCATCATCGATACTTATGTTAGTCATTTTATCTTATAACCGAAAAGCAAGCAAAAAGATTAAACCACGCGGCGTTATGATCACCTTACTCATTACCTTTGTGCTAAGCTATAGCATCAATGCGGCTATGTCATTTCATAAACTCAAGCATGAATATACTTTACTTGAGAGTCCTTTATATACCATAACACTTGATTCATGGTGGCAACAAAAAGGCGGTTATTTCCCATTATATAGAATAAATCGCTTAGGAGTTGCAAGTAATGTATTTAATATACAATGGTTGGGAAGTATTGCAGATATCAAACAAATTTTACTAAAAAATGGCTGGGAAATTCCAAAAGAACGTGACTGGCTCAGTGTCTTATACCGTATCACTGCTGTAGAAAGTACCCAGCATCTTCCATTATTGTCTCCGCTCTATTTGGATAAACATCCCGTACTTATTCTTACTAAACAATCTAGAGAGAAAAAACTTGTTATTTTACGATTCTGGGCTTCACAATTCTTAGTTAATAACACTCAAGAACCGTTATGGTTAGGCATGATAGAATATGCACCTAGCACTTATAGTTGGTTATTTAAAAATAGAGAAAGAAACGTCATTTTACCAACCTCTGACTTATTATTTGCTGCGTTGCCAAAAAATTATAATATAAAAGAAACAACCGTATCCATAAAAGTCAATAAACAACTTAAAAATCAAAATCTATTGCTCATTAAACCAAAAAATATGGTGAGCATTAACTTTAATGTGTTATATCCTGAACCAAACAAAGTGACCGGTAACTTATCCATGCAAAACATAGACTACGGGTCATTTGACGACTACGATTTTCTTAGCTAAACTTTTTTGGAGTTAACTGATGTTAGATTCATTTATAGAATTAGGACTTTTTTCAGCGAAAGCCATCATCATTGTTGCGCTTATCTTAATACTTATTGCAGGCATAGCAGCTATACTTGCTCGCGGAAAAGAAAAAATGGGAGGAAAAATTTGCATTAAAAATCTGAATGAAAGCTATAATGAAGTCAAGCAAAGTTTACTAGAACACATTCTTAGTAAAAAAGACTTTAAAAAACATCTTAAAACATGCAAAGCTGATGCAAAAAAATTGGCGAATACCTCACGCAAAAATATCTTTATTATTAACTTTAACGGCGATATGAAGGCAAGCGCTGTGACATCCTTACGTGAAGAAGTCACTGCTATACTTAATATTGCAACACCTGAAGATAAGGTTTTGGTGAAACTGGAAAGCGGCGGCGGAATGGTGCATGCTTACGGACTTGCAGCTGCACAATTATCCAGAATACGCGAAAAAAGCATTCCTTTGATTGTAAGCGTAGACAAAGTTGCAGCCAGTGGCGGCTATATGATGGCGGCTGTTGCTAATAAAATCATTAGTGCCCCATTTGCTATTATTGGTTCGATTGGCGTTATTGTGCAATTACCTAATTTTCATCGTCTGCTAAAAGACAAACACATCGATTTCGAACAAATCACAGCTGGAAGTTTTAAACGAACGCTCACTGTTTTTGGTGAAAATACTAAAGAAGCTCGTGAGAAATTACAGCATGAAATACAAGATATTCATGATTTATTTAAAAACCTTATTCATGAGTATCGCAAAGATATCGATATTGAAAAGGTTTCTACAGGAGAGTATTGGTTAGGCAAGCAAGCACTTCCTTTAAAATTAGTGGATGAACTTACTACTTCGGATGATTATTTATTGAGTCACAGTAAAGATTTTAATTTATATGAAATTAAATATCATATGAAGAAATCACTAACTGAAAAGTTGTTATCGGCGCAGACAAAACTTAGCGAGAGTTTG